>JAWOAO010000150.1:0-5529 GCA_046498485.1 Marinobacter sp.
CACTCCACGTCCAAACGTCACAACAGTTTAAATTATATGGGCCGCCGCCGATAAACTGTGAGAGCCAAGGCATGCCGAGATTGCGCAAGCGATTGATTACTTCCTGTCGAACAATTAATGCACACGAGACTTTGTAGTATTTTCCCATAGTCGCTAGGCCACCGTTCCGGGCGGACTATCACGGGCTGCGGGACCGGTTGGGAGTGTGAATGCTCAGTTGCCACGCTTCTGCTGACCATAAATCGATAACTCCCGCTCATGTCGAGCGGGCCTCCCGATTGGTTATCCGACAAACATCTTCTTCGCCAACGGCAACCCCTTCAGACCACTAACCGCGACCGTCGCCAGCAGCCCTCCAATCATGGCCCCGGCCACGCCGCAGGTCATCACATCCTGGCCAGTTAAATAAAGGCCGGGGATGCGGGTTTTGGGTTTCAGCCAGTCCTGCTCGAATCGGCTCGGGGTGTGGTTCAGGCCGTAGATCTCGCCCTTGCTGTAGCGGCAGAAGTAGTCGGTGGACAGGGGCGTGGACAATTCGTAGTAATCGACCTTGCCTTCCAGGTGCGGGAACTTTTCGTACAGTTTGGCCAGAAGCCGCTGGGCATAGGCTTCCTTCTTGGCTTCGTACTCTTCGCCGCGCTTGCCCCAGGTTTCATTCGCCCAGTCCTGGTACCAGTCGTAGGGCCCGGGAGCGACAATCTCGATGGTCGCGCGGCCGGGGTAGCGCTCGGCAAAGCTCGGGTCCTTGGCGGAGGGGAAGGAAATGTAGGTTAGTGGGATATCGGTTGTTTCGGGCGCGTCCATGAAGTCACTGAGCTGTTTTTCATAATCGGCGCCCGGGTAGATCCAGTAGTTGGTTTTCGGCAGTTTCAGATGCTCGGCGGTGTCCTGCAGGCCGATGTACAGGCAGTTGCTGGCCATGGAGCGTTCCACTGTTTTCAGCTTCTGCTGGTAATAGTCCCGATGGGGAGCGGATTCCGGCAGTAGCTTGCCGAAGGTATTGAACACGCCGGCGTTGCTGATCACCAGCGGGGCACGGACCTCCTCGCCATCAGCCATGCGCACGCCAACCGCTTTGCCTTTCTCGATCAGTATTTCTGTCACGTCGGCGTAGGTGAACACTTCGCCACCGCTTTGTTGTATGACCGGGATGATGGTCCTGGCCATTTCCGAAGCGCCACCGATGGGGTAGTACCCACCGTAGAGGTAGTGTCGCGCAATCAGGGCATGGATGATGAAGCTGGATTCTGCGGGTGGCAGCCCGTTATCGCCCCACTGGCCGGTGAGCACAGCAATCAGTTCCTGGTTACTGGTCAGACTTTCCAGAACCTCCCGGGTTGGCCGGTTCAGGAACGAGGGCGCTGCGCGGTTGACCAGTTTGCGCAGCGGGCCCGCAGCCAGGTCCGGCAGCACTTTGCCGATGACCAGCCCGGGCATGGCCTTGGCGACCTTCTTCAGATAGCCGAGGTAAGTATCGATGGCTTGTTCCTCACCGGGAAAAGCCTTCTTGAGTTCCGCTTTGAAGTTATCCGGGCCGGCCACCAGATCCACATGGCGGTCACCAATAGAAATGCGATCAAAGTGGCTGTCCATGGGTGCCCACTTCAACTGGCCGTCGGTAATATGGTCGAACAGGCGCTTGGTCAACGTGTGGTCTGCGCCCACGTCACCGATGTAGTGCACACCCACATCCCACTCGTAGCCGTTACGGTCGTAACTGTGGGTGAATCCGCCCGCGGTGTAATGTTGCTCGAACACCACCACTTTCCTGCCCATCTTGCTCAGGCAGGCAGCGGTGGTCAGCCCTCCAATGCCGGAGCCGATCACGATGGCATCATAAGGGCCGTCCAGGCGTTTGGCGCGGTAACGATGGCCGACACGAATGGTGCTGGGTTTTGGGCTGCTCATGAAGTGGTGTCCTCATTGGGATGTTCGTTATTCGCGAGAGAGCCGTCCAGCAGCAGGGCGACAACACCTTCTGCCAGTTCAGGCTCCACTTCGGCATTGGGTAAATGTCCGTCAATGGTCAACTGCGCAAGCCCGTGCACCAGCGACCAGGCGGCAGCGGTCATCAGTGAAAGGGGAATGGCCTTCACGTAACCAACCTGCTGGGCACGGGCAATGGTATCTTCCAGTACCTGAAAGGCACTGTTGCCGGCCGTGTCCAGGCGCGGGTGTACGCCTCTGGGCAATACCCGCCCACCAAACATCAGCCGGTAGAGATTGGGCTCGTCCTGTGCAAAAGATACGTACACCAGGCCAATATCAATCAGCGCCTGCCGTGGGCGGGACTGATCCACTGCCAGCAGTCGCTCCCGCAGGCCCTCAAAACCGGTAACGGCCAGTTCCGCCAGCAGGCTTTCCCGGTCGATGAAATGGCGGTATAACGCCGGGGCACTCACCCCGATCTGCTTGGCCAGGGCGCGCAGGCTGATCGCGGTGTCGCCATGTTCCCGCAGGATGTCCAGGGCTAACTGATGCGCCTGCTGGGGCAGGTCGCCATGATGGTAGGTGGTTTTCAGTGAAATTGGGGCAGGAGACATAAGTTATCACCGGTAACATTGTTACAGGTGATAACATCACACGATGAAGCGATCTGTCAAATGAATTCTATCGCTGGCACCATCACCACCCCCTGATTTTCGCCGCGATATTCGGTGCCAGTGCAGTAACCAGCAGAACAACGGGCCAGATATTGCCATCCTTGAACGTATAGGCCTCGAAAAGCTCCGGCCAGGGTTTATCCTGAACGATACGCCCAAAGGTAAACTCGAATAACAACGTCAGGCACAGCCAACCGACGCCGACCGCGGCATAGGCCGCTGCGCCTGCACGTCGCCCGAACCAGGGCAGAGCCAGATAGGCCACTGCGAGAATCAGCCCAGAGAGGAGCAGGCCGCTGAGCACCAACCCCGCGGGCTTGCTCATGGCGGGAATCAGCACAGCCTCGCGGAACAGACCATTGGCGATGGCCAGAACAACGATGCCCAGCCACACGGTCAGTGCTTTAATATGGATATTGAGGTTCAACAGTGCCTCCGGTGATGCCTTTGTCGCCAACAAGAAAGGGCACTGTGCGCTGGAGAAATACAGCTAACGATCCGGCCAGAAGCACACTCGCCACTGAAAAAAGCCCGACCAGCAGGAAGATGACCCAGCCATCGTTGAGCGTTACGCTGCCAATCCACGCGGCCAGCGGCGGGTTTATGAAGTGATAGAAGAGTCCATGCAGGCCATAAATGATGAGTGTAATTTCGCCCATCTGCTGCAGGAAACGCGTTTGCGGAACCAGTCGGGCACAAAGCAGCACCAGTGCGATACCCAGCAACGCGGTGAGCGGAAACCAGAAGATATGGCCAGGCGCCCCGGCGAGGAAAACGGAAGCATCCAGCATTCTGAACGGGCCCTGGTTCAGGTCGTAGGTTAGCCATACCCCAATCATGCAGGCTGCCGCCAGGCTTGCCAATACCGGCCGCGATGCCGGGATGCGCATCCAGTCAAGGCGTTTCAGCAGAATGCCGGTGAGGTAAAACGCATACCCCAGGGGCACCAGATTCAGCATCCAGAAATTAAGCCCTTCACCGAAGAAAAAGATCTCGTGGTTCAGGTAGTAGCCGCCAACATAGAAAACAACGATTCCTGCCACCAGGGCTTTGGTGCTGGCCCATAGCCGGGCGAGAAAAAAGTGCAGGATCTCCAGACCGACCAGAGAAGCCAGAAACCAGAGTGGAATGTTGAAAGAGGGGAAACCCATCAAGGTGCTGAGGATGCCATCCACATAGGCTGATGGCTCAGGCAGTTCCAGCGTTGGGAACCAGCCTGGTATGAAAAAGGAAAGCGCCAGCACCACAACACTAAAAAAGAAATAGGGGACAAGACGGCCCGTCCACCGCTTTTTCAGAAAGGGCATAAAGCGGCCTTCCGATTTCCCCTGTTTGGCTACAAATCCCGCCAGAAGGAAGAACAGTGGCATGTGAAACGAGTAAATCCATTTGTACTGCGCCGCTGCCGCGTCGCTTTCAAGATACATGACCTGCTCGACCAGATGGCCGAAGAAAACCAGTGTGATGCCAAAAAAGCGTGCGATATCGATACTGCTGATGCGACCGGTGTGCGTTTGTGTGGAGGAGTAAAGCATGCCGAAATCATCCCGTAGTTTTTGTTGTTAAAACAACGTTATCAGCTTCGATTGTTTTCGTAAACGAACAATTCCGGTTACCGATTACGGATTCTGGCGGGCTGTCCGGCTCAGCTGCTTGCGCCACCTCACCGGTGGCAAACCTGTCCACCGCCTGAAGGCACGGTAGAAGGTACTCACCTCTGCAAATCCCAGCGACTCGGCAATCTCCGGCATGGCGGCGGCGGTCTCGGTGACAGCCTGTAGCGCCCGTTCGCGGCGAACGTCATCCAGCAGGTCATCGAAGGTCTGCCCCTGCGTCCGGAGCCTCCGTGCCAGCGTGCGCTCACTGATGCCCAGCACCTCTGCAGCGTCGGCGCGGCGCGGCAGAACCGGACCGAGGCGGGCGGCCAGCCATCGGCGAAGCTCCGGAACAGACGCGCTGTTCATGGAAAGAGCTGCCAGGCGGGCCCTGGTGTAACGCTTGTGCACCTGAGCCAGTTGGGGATCGGCCTGGGGCAGGGCCTGATCCAGTACCGTGTTATCCATCAGCACCCCGCTGAAGGCCTGCTCGAAATCCACCGGGCAGTGAAATGCTGCCCGGTATCCCTGCAGCGGTCCCAGCCTGGGCTGGCTGAATTGTACCCGCACCGGTTCCATCCGGGTGCCTGTCACCCAACTGGCGAAGCCGACCACCGCTGCCAGCACGGCTTCAATCTGGTGGGGGCTGAACGCCAACTGTCCCTGGCGCGGGTGATAGACCAGCCAGGTGTTGGATTCGCCGGCAAGAACCTGGAACCGGCCGCCGTCTGAAATCAGCCGCTGAAACCGCTGCCCCATCACCACCGCTTCCCGCAGGGTAGCTGCAGACTGCAGGGCAAGCCCTACGCCACTGATGCTCATCGGGGTGAATTCGGCACCCACCCTGAGGCCGAAGCCGGGATCGCCGGTGCAGCGTTCGGCGCCATGCCAGAGCCGTGTAATATCATCGATCGGCCAGCGCTCATGTTCCCGGGCCGCGGCAGGAATCCCGGCCGTGGCCAGGAGGGTATCAGCGTCCACTGAAAGGC
This sequence comes from Marinobacter sp., assembly GCA_046498485.1. Lineage (GTDB taxonomy): Bacteria > Pseudomonadota > Gammaproteobacteria > Pseudomonadales > Oleiphilaceae > Marinobacter. The sequence goes on from JAWOAO010000150.1 coordinate 5,188, forward strand.
GTTGTGCAGCTGCTATGACGGTGTTCACCCAGCCAAGAGAAACTGTGGCCTCTAAAGTCAATTTTTCTGGCCTCCAAAGTCAATCTGAAAATCATGGTACCGGTATATCTTGGAAACTGACAACAGAATTTGATCAAGTCGGAGGCGCGTTATGGCCGAGATGATGCCTGCGGATAGTCTGGTGGTTGGCGATGGCCCTGACAGGTGTTACCCGTATTGCTGATATCGATACAGACTAACTGGACAGCCCCCATAAAACTCATTTTCCGAAGGCTGGAGAATAACAATGACAAACGGCGCACAAGCTTTGATGAAAACCCTGGTGGATGCGGGCGTGGAAGT
>JAWOAO010000173.1:0-3687 GCA_046498485.1 Marinobacter sp.
TTTTAATCCTGACACATATAGTATTTTTTAATTTTATTTTATACCTCCTCAAGTTGACCTGAAAAAAATAAAACTTAATATCATTCCCAAAAGATTTTATCTATGCTCCTTGACAACCTAGATACACACGGTGCTGTCCGGGGCGGGCCCTGGCCGAGAATACCGACCGACAGTTCCACTTCTGGCAGGCTGGCCGCCACGTGTTGCCGGATCCACGGGATCAGGTCGGTGGTGTCGGCCAGGGTTGGCGTGCGGACCACCAGGCGGGCCCGGTTCGGCGCCTGCGGCGCCCGTTTCAGATTGTAGTAAAAAGCCGGGCCGGCATAGCCGACAAACCGGTGCACCTGCACTGCTTCCGGCCGGGTACGCAACACCCGCTCCAGGCGCTCGGTGACTTCGGCGGTGCGCGCCTGATCGGTGCCCTCCGGCATGTAGAGCTCAACGATTACCCTGGGCCGGTCGGCGTTGGGGAAGAATTGCTTGGCCATAAACGGCGTCATGCCCAGGCTCATCACCACCAGCAATGCACCCATCAGGATCAGCCGCCCGGGGTATCGGTACACCAACCCGCCCAGAAAACGGGCAAGCCCCATCAAGCGATCAGCATGCACGTTCTGTCGGGGTTTGAGGAAGCGTGCCGCCAGCAGGGGCACCGCCGAGATCGCCAGCAGATAGCTGACTGACAAGGTGAGCATGATCATCACCGGCACGCCGCGGGTGAAGTCTGCGGCACCGCCTTTGGCCATCAGCAGGGGCGCAAAAGCGGCCAGGGTTGTTCCGGTCGACGCGCCAAGCGGGCCGGCCAGCTCACTGACGGCTTTTTGCAAAGCATCCAGCCGGCGCATGCCGTCATCCAGATGGCCCTGAATGCTTTCAACGATCACGATCGCGTTGTCGATCAGAATCCCCAGCGAAATCACCATGCCGATCACCGCAATCTGGTGCAGCACACCGCCACCCAGGTCATACAGTCCGATGCTGATCAGCGCCACCATCGGCAGGATCGACGCCACCAGCAGCCCCATGCGTATGCCCATGCCGGTGAACACCACCGCCACGATGATCAGTACCGACAGCACCAGACTCCAGGCCAGATTGGCCAGGCGCTCGGAGACTTTGTCGGGCTGGAAAAACATTTCACGGATTTCATAGGGGCCGAACTCGGCTCGCACCTGCTCTACCCGCTCCCGGATGCGCTCGCCAAAGCGGATGGCGTCGGTGCTGCCCTCCTCCATGATGATCGACAGCAACACCACCCGCTCACCATCAAACCAGGTTTCCGGCTGGCGTGGCTCCTGTGGTCCGCGCCAGACATCGGCAGCAGCGGCCAGCGGCACCTGAGAGCCATCGGGCAAGGCGATGGGGGTGGCGCGGATGGCCTCAATATCGGCAAATTCGGTATTGGGCAGCACCGACAGGCGTTTGCCGTCGACCACCACAAAGCCCCCGGGGATGGTCTGGTTGCGCTGGGCCAGGGTTTCGAGCACGCGCTTTGGCGAAATGCCCAGGCGGAACAGCGCGGCATCGTCCAGCGCCAGCGTGATCTGCTCATCGGCATCGCCTTCCAGTTCAATCCGGGAAATGCCCGGAAGGTCCAACAGGTTCTGCTTCAGGCGCTCGGCCACCTTGGACAACTCAGTCACCGAGGGTGAGCCACCCACCGCCAGCACCACCGCCGGAATGTCGATCAGGCGGTCATCCAGGGTGATCTGGCCAACGCCCTCGGGGAAATCCTGCTGCGCCCGCTCCATGGCCTGGCGCACCCGGTCCCAGGCCGGATCGGTGTCGTAGATGTGGTCTCTGAGTTTGAGGCGCGACAGCGCCACGCCGGTACGGGCAGTGCCAGAACTGTAATCCAGCTCTTCCACCTGGCGCAGCTCATCGGTCAACGGCCGCAGCACCAGGCGTTCAACCGCTTCGGCGCTGGCACCGGGATAGCTGACGGTAATCATGCCGGCACGATACGGAAACGACGGATCTTCCTGCCGGGGCATGGTGCTGTAGGCCGCAATCCCCAGCAGGCACAGCATGGTCACCACCATGCCCAGCAAGCGTTGATAGTTCAGCAGTCGGCGGGTCATCAGCGAACGTCCACCGCATCACCGTCCACCAGGCGGGTGGTACCGGCATAAACCACCAGATTGCCGGCGCTGAGCTCACCCGGGTGCACCAGTACCCGCTCGCCGATGACCCGATCAATCTCGACCGGTACCCGCCGGGCAATCGCCTCGTGCACGCGGAACACGCTGGTGCCGGAGTCGTTGCGAACCACCGCCAGCAACGGCACGCTGATGGCCGAGGAACGCACCGGGGTAATGCCGACTTCGACCGGCTCACCCGAGCCCAGCGCGTGCACCGGCAAGCTCACCAGCACCGGATGCAACTCACCCCGGATGGCGCTGCCCCGGGCAATCTCGATCACCGTGCCGGTTTCCGGAGCCCGGTTGCGGTCCTGAACCGACCACACCGACAACGCCTGCCCTACCCGCACATGGCTCAGCAAATGCGCCGGCACCCGCACTTCCACTTCCCGCCCCAGCGGGGAAGACAGCCGCATCACCGGCTGACCGGCGGAGACAAACTCGTCGCGCTCCACCAGCAGCGCTTCAACCTGACCGGCAAACGGCGCCTTCAGCACACTCTCTTCCAGCAAGCGGGTGGCTTCCGCCAGCGAAGCCTCGGCGGTGGCCATACTGGCCCTCAGGGAATCCCGGTGGGCGGCGAGCTGCTCCAGGTTCTGTTCCGAGACCACGCCACGCTGATGCAGCCGGCTGGAGCGCTGCCATTCTCTCTGGGCCTGATCAAACCGGGTTCTCAGCTCTTCAATGCGCGCCAGGGCAGAGTCTCTGGCCGGCTCCAGGCCGGGGTTGTACAGCCGGGCAAGTACATCACCGGCTTGCACGTTCTGGCCCAGCTCAATGGGCCGCTCTTTCAGGGCACCGCTGACCTGAAAGGTCAGGGTCGCGCGCTGGGCTGCGCGCACAATGCCGGAGAACCGGAGCGGAATTTCTTCGATTTCGCCACCGGTAACCTCGGCCACGCGTACAGACACCGCCGCCTGATCCATCGAATCATCGATACCACCACGGCAACCGGATAAAACCAGAGTGGCCAGAACGAGGCCGACGAGTGTGAATGGCGCAGTGCGCTTGATGAGACTATTACCATTATTGCATCTGGTGAAATGGTTTTTCCGGCTCAACAGGCTGCCAATACACTTAAAGCCTGTGGAATCAGTTGCCGGGTCCTTGATATGTATTGTATTAAGCCGCTCGATACTGAAGCAGTTCTGAATGCGGCTAGGGACACAAAAGCAATTATAGTCATTGAAGAGCATGTTGCAATCGGCGGTCTCGGTTCGATGGTCAGCCAAGTGGTTTGCGCAAATCAACCGGTCAAAGTGATCAGTATGTGCCTTCCTGACGAACCGGTAATTACCGGTAAATCGGCGGAAGTATTTGCCTATTATGGGCTGACTGACGATAACCTCGTGAAAACCGCAATGGAATTGCTAGCATGACATATGTTGTTACAAAGGATTTATTTAGAAAAACATGAAGGGAGGACAAAAACGTAATATGAATGAACAATACGTGCTTTCAATCGATCAAAGCACATCTGGAACCAAAGCGCTTTTGTTCGCCCGTTCCGGTAAATTGCTTGGACGCATGGATCGTCCGCACAGGC
>JAWOAO010000226.1:0-4353 GCA_046498485.1 Marinobacter sp.
TTCAGTGTTTTCGACACATGATCCTCGTCCCCTGCGGACACGCCGCCACTGGTCAGGATCAGGTCGCACAGCTCAGCGCCACGCTCTAACGCCGCCTTGACGTCCTCGGCCCGATCCAGCACATGGCCCAGATCCACCAGCTCATAGCCGAGCTGCGCAACCAGAGCACTCAGCATCGGGCGGTTGGCATCGTAAATTTGCCAGTCGGTGACCGCTGAACCTACCGGCTTTATTTCATCGCCAGTGGACAGGATTCCGACGCGAAGCCGCTGATAGACCTCGACCGACTCGACTCCGACACTGGCCAGGACTGAAATCTGAGTGGGCGTCAGGCGGGTTGCCACCGTGAGAATTCGATCCTGTACTTTGATGTCCTCACCGGCTTTGCGTGCGTTGGCACCCGCTTTCAGGGTGCCGTTCAGATGTAGCTGTTGGTCGATGACTTCGCAGTCCTCTTCCAGGACTATGGTATCGGTGCCTGCCGGGATCACCGCGCCGGTCAGAATCCGGATAGCGTGGCCCTCAGGCACCTGCCCCAGGTACGGCTCCCCGGCGGCGCTACGGCCATTCACCAGAGGCAGGGCGCAGGGCACCTGGGTCAAAGGCCCCATAAAAGCATAGCCATCGACCGCGGAATTGTTGCTGGGGGGATGAGCGCGAGGCGCGTAAACGTCGCTTGCCAATATTCGGCCATTTGCCTGTAACAACGGAACCGCGCGATCCACGCCGACCACTGGATGCAAACGTGACCGTAGCCGTTCCAGCGCCTCGTCCACCGGCGTCCAGTTTACCCCGGGGGGCAGGGCAAAACAGTCGTTACGAAGTTGGTTCATGACTCTCCCGTTCATGGCTTTCTTGGGCTCAGAATAAAGTCCGCTATTCCGGATACATCGTTCAGATCAAAACCAGGGCCCGCAAAATCCGGAGCATAGTCCGCCGCCACCGCAATAATGCTGGCGTCTTCCGGGTACAGTGGCCCGCGGGGACACTCCCGCCTGTGTACTTCGATCTTGGCGTGGGAATGTAATTTAAACCCCTCGACTACGACCCAGTCGCAGGGGCCTAACCGGGCCAGCAATTCATCGAGCGTAGGCTCGTCGGCGCCGCGCAGCTCGTGCATGATGGCGAAGCGCTGGCCACCCGCCAAAATCACTTCCCGGGCGCCGGCATCACGATGACGGTAACTATCGGTGCCGGGCTGGTCCACATCCACGCCGTGATGAGCATGTTTGATCGAGTTAACCGTAAAACCCCGGTTGGACAGCTCACGGATCAGTGCGCTGGCCAGGGTGGTTTTTCCGCAGTTCTTCCAGCCCACAATGCCGATGACGTTCACTTCAGGTGCTCCTCCGCCCAGGCCAGATCTTCCGGCGTATTAATGTTGAAAAAGTCATCCGGACCAAACAGCACCAGCGACTCGCCCTGGGCCTGGGTCCATTGCCGGATCTTGCGCACGCCGTCGTTCAGGGCGGCTCGCAAATCATGCCGCAACGCAACCTGCCAGCGGCCAAAGGTCGGCTGGGGCAGTCGGCCGCGCTCTGGATCCGGCGTCGCCGCCAGCACCACCGGGGTATCGAATTCGGCCAATCGTTGCACCAGATTCCGCGGGAACGACGGGGTATCTGCGGCGACGCTGATCAGCCATTCATGCCCCTGTTCGGCCGCCCAGTCCATGCCTGCCAGTACACCGGCCAGTGGCCCCGGAAAATCGGCGACAGAGTCGGCCACTACCGGCAACGCCAGGTCATCAAAGCGACTCAGATCCCCGTTGGCGTTCAACACTACGGCGTCGACCTGGGGCGTGATCCGCTCGATGACACGCTCGATCAATGACCGATCACCCAGCATCAATCGGCCTTTGTCACCACCGCCCATTCGGTTTGCCTGGCCACCTGCCAGAATCACTGCGCACTCAGTCATGCTTCGCCTCCGTTAATTGCACTGAAGCTCCGTTAATCATGCTGTGCGCCTTTACGTCGCATTTTTTTGTCGTCATCCGGAACCTGTGACAAGTCCTGATCGAACACCAGGCGGTGCTGGCCACTGAGACAGGTGAATTTCTTGCCGCGCATCCGTCCGATCAGCGTCAATCCCACCTGCTGGGCAATATCGACGCCCCAGGCGGTGAAGCCGGACCGGCTGATCAGGGTCGGGATGCCCATCAGTGCGGTCTTGATCACCATTTCGGAGGTCAGGCGGCCCGTGGTGTAGAGGACTTTATCGGCCGCAGGGATGTCATTCAGGTGCATCCAGCCGGCGATCTTGTCGACCGCGTTATGGCGCCCGACATCCTCCATATAGGCCAGAACCTGAAGCCCCTGACACAGAGCGCTGCCATGAATGGCACCGGTTTCCATATACAGGCTGGGGGTGTGGTTGATCTGATAGGAGAGGTCGTAAAAGGTACTGGTGTGCACCGGGGTGTCCGGTAGTGACAGCCCGTCGAGCCCCGCCATCATGTCACCAAACACCGTGCCCACGGCGCAGCCTGAGGTGCGGGTCTTCTTTTCCAGCTTGTCTTCGACATCCGTGATACCCGCGGTGCGAACCACAGCGACTTCCAGCTCTTCGTCGTAATCAATCCTGGTGATCTGATCGGATTCTCTCAGCATACCCTGATTCAACAGAAAACCGAGCGCCAGATACTCCGGGTGATCGCCGATGGTCATGGCCGTGACGATCTCCTGGCTGTTCAGATAGATGGTCAGAGGACGCTCTTCGATCACGCTGATCGACTTCGACTGACCGTGTTCATCAACACCCTCAACCGTGCGGGATAGCCGAGGGTCGGTCGGGTTGGGTAGCAGGGTTTCAATCATCATTTCAACTCAATCGAACTGTTTAGCCTATCGTTGGCATTCGGGAAAAAGAGCTGCTTACCGTCAACCTGATAGGCGCCAATAGCGGTTTGTCCGGCTTCGGACAACAACCAACTTGTAAAGGTCGCCACCGCCTCTCGATTGACGTTGGGGCACTTATCCGCTTTGACCGGAATGATACCGTATTGGTTGAACAGGGGAGGGGCCCCCTCAAACAGAATGGTGCTGTCCTGTTTGTTGGCAAATGAGATCCAGGTGGCTCTGTCGGTCAACACATAGGCGCCGAGGCTGACGCCGGTATTGAGGGTTGCGCCCATGCCGCTGCCGGTTTCAAGGTACCATTGACCCGATCCGGCGACTGGGTCGATAGCGGCCGACTGCCACAACGAACGTTCCTTTTTGTGGGTTCCGGAATCATCACCGCGTGAGGCAAATTTAACCCCGGCTTGCTCGATTCGCTGCAGAACCTCAACGACGTCGCGTGCGCCTGCCACATTGGCCGGATCGGCTTCGGGCCCAACGATGACAAAGTCGTTGTACATCAGATTGCGTCGATATTCGCCGTAGCCGTCACTGACAAATTTTTCTTCGTCAGACCTGGCATGAACCAGGAGCACATCGCCATCACAGCGCTTGGCATTTTTGATCGCCTGTCCGGTGCCCACAGCGACGACATTGACCTGAACACCGGTATCCTTTTTCAGTATCGGTAACAAGTAGTCATACAGGCCACTGTTCTGGGTCGAGGTGGTGGACTGAGCGATGATGGTATCCGCCAGTGTGTGAGCGCTGAAAGCTAACGCAGCGAAAATGATAAGGCGTTTCATGGCCGTCCTCTACAACAGGATTTCACCGGCTAAATAAGCTTTCGCCGCCGGGGTTCGGGGCGCGGTAAAAAATTGATTCGCCGGACTCTGTTCGGTTACCTGCCCGGCCGATAAAAATACGACATCATCGGCCAGACGTCGAGCCTGACCTTGGTCGTGACTGACCAGAATAACTTTGGTGCCCTGGGCGCTTTGGGCTTTGACCAGGGATTCAATCAACAGCACCGATGCCGGATCCAAACTGGCCGTCGCCTCATCCAATAGCAATAACGCAGGCTTACTCAACAGGGCCCGCGCCAGGGCCAGTCGTTGTTGCTCGCCACCTGACAGCATACGAGCCGGCTGGTCGGCTCGATCAGTCAGGTGCACGGACGCTAACGCTTCAAGCAATCGTTGCGGCTCGGATTTGGCCATCGCGGGGACCGCAAAGGCCAGGTTCTGGAGCACTGTTCGTCGCAGCAGGACCGGATGCTGGAACACCATGGCCTGCTGATCGCGACTGTCCGCCACGCTCAGCTGGCCCAGCGTGATCTGCCCCTGATCCGGTTTGATCAATCCGTGCAAACAACGAAGCAACAAGGTCTTGCCGGCGCCATTCGGGCCCATAATCACCGTGATGCCGGGTTCACCAATGGTCAGGTTTATACCTGCCAGCACGGCTCGATCGCCTTTGATAAGGCGCAGATTGCTGATACGTATCGGCAAGA
>JAWOAO010000231.1:0-5735 GCA_046498485.1 Marinobacter sp.
CGCACGCTTAAAAAACCTCCGTTGATAAAAGTGAACTCCTTAAGAAGTTCATGGAGGAGCTATGACCTGAGTTCGTAGATGAGGGCTTTCTCATAGTCGGTTATTTCAAGCCCCAATTCCAAGGCCATGGGGTGTGCAAACCCCAGCGATCGGCCACCTGCGCCCAGGCGGCGATAGCGGTTTGTTCGACAGCGGCGCCGTGCGCCTGATCCACATGATAGCGTTCCTGCAGTGCGGCAATGGTGCGCTCACGAACGTCTTCGTGCTGGATGCGCCCGGCAATGTCGTATAACAGCCCTTCGCGCAGTGCGCCATCGGCAAACGTCATATCCTGGATGTCCAGGGAGCGAAACGCCGCCAGTAAAATGGCAAACCCGGCGGGGAAAATGCTCTGTCGATCCTGGCGTACACCCAGCTCCGACAGCTTCTCAACTTTACCCATATCCACCAGGCGCTTGCGCAGTTCCTCCATGGCGTTACGGGTAATGGTGCCATCGGTGATTTTCAGGCTGGCCAGGACGCTGGAAATGGCCTTGATAGAACCGGATGAGCCGACCGCACTTTGCCAGCCCATCAACCGGAAATGCTGGCGAATGTTCAGCAACTCCTGCTCGGCATGGATGACGGCCCGGTCCATCTGCCGGCGAGACACCTTGCCGTCCGGGAAATACCGGTTGCGGAACGACACGCAACCCATGTGCAAGCTCTCCAGCTCCTGCGGCTCAAAGCGCTGACCAATAATGAACTCGGTGCTGCCCCCGCCGATATCAATTACCAGCCGTTTGCCCTGGTCGTCGGCCAGGGTGTGCGATACCCCGAGATAAATCAGCCGGGCTTCTTCCCGGCCAGCAATAATTTCGACCGGATAGCCGAGCACTTCCTCGGCCCGGGCAATGAACTCGCTGGCGTTGCGGGCGACCCGCAGGGCATTAGTGCCGACAATCTGTACCCCCTCTGCCGGCATCCCTTGCAGCCGCTGGGCGAAGCGCCTGAGGCATTCGAGCGCTCGCTCTTGAGCCGCTTCGGTCAGACGGTTGTACTGATCCAGACCAGCACCCAGCTGGACTTTTTCGCCCATTTTCTCGATCGCACGAATTTCACCATGGACCAGGCGGGCCACGACCATGTGGAAACTGTTGGAACCCATATCAATGGCCGCCAGCATATCCGGGGAAGGTACAGCGTTCTCGGCAGTAGATGCGACCGTCACGTTGGTTGGAGTCCTGTGTGAGGTGAACTGGGTGGTGCCATGGCCGGTACTATAAAAGAAAGCCCTACGGGCTGTCAGTAGCCGCCTGCGGTGATTACTGATACGGATCAACACCGGAGCAAGAATAACCCGCTTCACATTCAGGCGGGCAATCGCGTAAAGTAAGGGTCTAACGAAAATCCGGGCAGGCGGCAAAGCGTTCACGGCTTACACGTCTGCTACAGTCAACAGCGACTCTGCCGTGGTCGGTCACACTGGCCCGGGAGCGCCTGAATCAGGAAACAGTAATGAGCGGAAATATCGTTAATGTCACCGACGCGTCTTTCGAGCAGGACGTACTGAAATCCGACGTTCCGGTACTGGTAGATTACTGGGCCGAGTGGTGTGGCCCGTGCAAAATGATCGCACCGGTCCTGGAAGAAATTGCCGACGAATACGACGGCAAGCTCAAGGTCTGCAAGCTCAACATTGATGAAAACGAACAGACCCCGCCCAAGTTCAACATCCGTGGCATCCCGACTCTCATGCTGTTCAAGAACGGCAACGTCGACGCCACCAAAGTAGGCGCCCTGTCCAAGTCACAGCTGGCCGCCTTCCTCGACAGCAACCTCTGATCACATTGCTGATGAAAGCCGCCCCTGAGCACCGCTTCGCGGGTGGTTTTTCGTTACTCCCAAGCCTGAGACCGATCCCGGTCAGACGCTTTTTGCTCAACCCAGTGCTCGCCATCCCCGGTGATCTCTTTCTTCCAGAACGGCGCCGACGTCTTCAAAGCATCCATAATAAACGAACAAGCGGCAAAGGCATCCCCGCGGTGAGCACTGCACACCCCGACAAAGACAATCTGATCCGACAGCGCTAACCGTCCGACCCGATGAATCACCCGCGCCTGCTGCACATCCCAACGCTGCGAGGCCTCATCAATCAGCCCCTGAATAACCTGCTCGGTCATCCCCGGATAGTGCTCCAGAAACAGCACGGTCACCCCGGACAAATCCCCGGAATGCCGAACCAGCCCGGAAAACGTCACCACCGCTCCCGTGCCGGAGCCGTGGGCACGCAGGGCCTGATACTCGGCACCGACATCAAACTCTTCGGTCTGGATAGAAATCATCTCAACCTCCGGTTACCGGTGGAAAGAACGCCACTTCGTCACCGGCCTTGACCGGCGTTGACGGCTTTGCCATCGCCTGATTGACTGCCGCCATCACCGGCTGAGCGCCCTGCAGTTGCGCCCAGGGCCCGCCACGGGCGGCCAGCGCTGACAGCAAACCGTCAACAGTCTGCTCCGGCGTGGCCGGCAGTTGCAGGCTATCGGTATCCAGCTCCTCCCGGAGCCGGGCAAAAAAACGAACGGTCAGGGTTGCGTCAGTCATGATCAGCTCAACAGTTCAGTAAACGAGTAGTAAACAACCGGATCGCCGGCCTGGATGGTAGTGTGCTCCGGCACCATCGCCAGGCCAGAAGCCCAGCACGCGGAACTGAGTATCCCGGAGCTTTGGTTGGGGAATGCTGCGATCGATGCGTCGGCGGCGGTGCCATCCTTGCGGGCGCGCACAAACTCACGGCGGCTTGAGGCAGAGCTGATCTCGAAACTTGCGGGTAAATACTCACCCACCGGCAGCGCATCGGGCCGCCCCTGGCGCTTGCGAATGTAGGGCATGGCGATCACCAAAAACGTCACCAACACCGATCCAGGATTGCCTGGCAACCCCAGAACGGGCGTGCCGTCGATGTCGCCAAAGGCCAGCGGCTTGCCGGGTTTGATGGCCATCTGCCACAGCGACAGGTTACCGGATTCCTCCAGTACGGCGCGCACGTGATCCTCTTCGCCAACCGACACACCTCCGCTGGTGATAATCAGATCGGCTTGGGTGGCGGCCAGTTGTAACGTGCTGCGGGTGGCTTCCCGGGTATCTTTCAGGGTTTCACACAGCACCACTTCGCAGCCAGCTTCGGCAAGCAGTCCGAGCAGGGTGTAGCGGTTGGTGTTGTAAATCTGCCCTGGGGCCAGCGGGGTGCCGGGCTCTACCAGTTCATCACCGGTGCTCAGGATGGCAACACGCAGTCGTTTCAGTACCGGCACCTGTTGAACGCCCATAGACGCAAGTAGCCCCATCTCCTGAGGGCGAATCCGGGCGCCGCGGGCCAACGCCAGATCGCCCTGGGCCAGATCCTGGCCACGCTGGCGGATATTCTGGCCAAGGTTGACGTCGGCGAGTATCAGAGCGTCGTCACCGGTGCGCTCCACCCGTTCTTGCATGACCACGGCATCGGCACCCTCAGGAATTTCCGATCCGGTAAAAATACGTACCGCGGTTCCGGGCTGCAGCGGCTTGGGAGCTGAGCCCGCGGGCACCCGGTCAGAAACCGTCAGCGCACGCCCGGCGACCACGTCGGTGTGACGCACCGCATAACCATCAACGGCACTGTTGTCGGCCGGCGGCACATCCGCCGGCACAGACCAGTTTTCGGCCAGTACCCGGTTCAGGCACTCAGTCAGCGGAACCAGCTGAGTGTGTGTTGCCGGGATCGCGCGGCTCAGTATGTGCGCCAGCGCATCATCAACAGAAATCAGATCGGGGCCTGCCATGGTGCCTCCTGAGTTATCGTTCGGCTCGGTTGCCAATCACTTCCTGAACCCGGTTGAAAGCGGACTCGGGCTTTCGCAGCACCAGGGCTGAAAAATTGCAGGGGCCGTGACGGCTGTCCAGCTGGTCTTTCAGAATACCATTCCAGCCGGTCTTGCAAGCGCCGGTGGAACCTGGAAAGCAGAAAATTACGGTATGATTGGCCAGCCCCCCGAATGCCCGGGACTGAATGGTCGAGGTGCCGATTTCCAACCCTGACACTCGGCGAAACTCCTCGCCAAAACCTTCAATGGTCTTGTCCAGCAGCGGGCCAATCGCTTCCGGTGTGCTGTCACGTTCATGAAAGCCGGTGCCACCGGTGATGATGACAGCGTGGATTTCCGGATCCGCAATCCACTGTGACATTAACGCTCGCATCAGATAGACGTCGTCAGGAAGAATCCGGCGCGAAACCAGTCGATGACCGGCCTCGATGACGCTGTCTTCAAGGAATTGTCCGGAAGTATCCTGTTCGGCGCCCCGGGTATCCGATACCGTAAGAATGGCAATATTCAGAGCTTTGAGTTCACTGGTGCAATCACTGCTCATGGCATGACTCCGTAGGGCTTTGGTCAATAGCATTGGTCGATAATACCGTTAGTATCCGGATGCGGTCCACGAATGGGAAGGGGGTAACCCCTCAGAGGGAGTCAGTGGGCAGGCAGAGCCAGACAGGAATCATGAAACTGGCTTATTTTTGGTCAGGGGTCTTGACACATGCCTTCAAGGTGGTCGATTATGCGGTCTGTCCGGCGAACGGTTGTTCCCACTCTCTGGCTCCAGCACCTATAACCGGCGTTCATCTTTACCGGTTGCTCTATCTGGTCAGCACCTTGTTTCAGCTTTTAGATCAATACATTCAGGGGCACCCCTGTCATTCCAACTTTCGTTTACTCCCATTCCTGATAAATCCTACAAATTATGAATCTTACTGAACTCAAGCAGAAATCTGTGCCCGAATTGCTCGAAATCGCGCTAGAAATGGGCCTCGATAACCTCGCCCGTTCGCGCAAACAGGATGTGATCTTCAGTATTCTGAAGAAGCATGCCAAGAGCGGCGAAGACATTTATGGTGATGGTGTACTGGAGATTCTGCAGGATGGTTTCGGCTTCCTTCGTTCTGCTGACGCCTCCTACCTGGCCGGGCCTGACGACATCTACGTGTCTCCCAGCCAGATCCGTCGCTTCAACCTGCGTACGGGTGACACCGTCGCTGGCAAAATCCGGCCACCAAAAGATGGCGAGCGTTATTTTGCTCTGCTGAAAGTTAACGAGATTAACTTCGACAAGCCGGACAACGCCCGTAACAAGATTTTGTTCGAAAACCTGACGCCGTTGTTCCCGGATGAGCGTTTGCCCCTCGAAGCCGGTAATGGCAGTACCGAAGATCTGACATCGCGGGTACTCGACCTGGTGTCACCGATCGGTAAAGGTCAGCGTGGTCTGATCGTCTCCCCGCCCAAGGCCGGTAAAACCCTTCTGATGCAGGGTATTGCCCAGTCCATTGTGCGCAATAACCCGGAATGTCATCTGATTGTATTGCTGATTGACGAGCGTCCGGAAGAAGTGACCGAAATGCAGCGCACTGTGCGCGGCGAAGTCATTGCCTCCACCTTTGACGAGCCGCCGGCCCGCCACGTTCAGGTGGCCGACATGGTGATCGAAAAAGCCAAGCGTCTGGTCGAGCACAAGAAGGATGTCATCATCCTGCTGGACTCCATTACCCGTCTGGCACGTGCCTACAACACGGTGATCCCGTCCTCCGGTAAAGTACTCACCGGTGGTGTTGACGCCCATGCGCTGGAGAAGCCGAAGCGTTTCTTCGGTGCCGCCCGTAACGTAGAAGAGGGCGGCAACCTGACCATTCTGGCGACCGCGCTGGTTGATACCGGCTC
>JAWOAO010000340.1:0-6401 GCA_046498485.1 Marinobacter sp.
CCAGGAAGTGATCGACGCCGCCAATGAACACGGCATTGCCATGGTGTTCACCGGCATGCGCCACTTCCGTCACTGATACAAGAATTCAGGAACTCAGTATGAATATTTTGGTTATCGGCAGTGGCGGCCGTGAACACGCCCTGGCCTGGAAAGTCGCCCAGTCGCCGCAGGCAGACAAAGTCTTTGTGGCACCGGGTAATGCCGGCACCGCCCTTGAGCCCGGGCTCAAAAACGTCGATCTGGACGTAATGGATCTGGACGGCCTGGCCAGCTTTGCCGAACAGAACAACGTCGGCCTGACCATCGTCGGCCCGGAAGCCCCACTCGTCGCTGGCGTGGTTGACAAATTTGAAGCCCGCGGCCTGCGCATTTTCGGCCCCAGCGCCGGTGCCGCCCAGCTGGAAGGCTCCAAGGCCTTTACCAAGGACTTCCTGGCCCGCCAGCAGATTCCCAGCGCCGATTACGCCAATTTCACCGACGTTGACCAGGCGCTGGCCTATGTACGCGAGAAAGGCGCACCGATTGTGGTCAAGGCCGATGGCCTGGCCGCCGGTAAGGGCGTGATCGTGGCGATGACGCTGGCCGAAGCTGAAGACGCCATTCGCGACATGCTTGCGGGTAATGCCTTTGGTGATGCCGGCAGCCGCGTGGTGGTCGAGGAATTCCTGGACGGCGAAGAAGCCTCCTTCATTGTCATGGTGGATGGCAAGAACGTACTGGCCATGGCCACCTCCCAGGACCACAAACGGGTGGGTGATGGCGACACCGGCCCCAACACCGGTGGCATGGGTGCTTACTCCCCGGCTCCGGTGGTTACTGCCGATGTGCACCAGCGCATCATGGACGAAGTGATCTACCCCACCGTCAACGGCATGGCCGCCGAAGGCCACCCTTACAAGGGCTTTCTGTACGCCGGCCTGATGATCGACACTGACGGCGCCCCGAAAGTGATTGAATTCAACTGCCGCTTCGGTGACCCGGAAACCCAGCCGATCATGCTGCGGATGAAGTCCGACATGGTGGAGCTGTGCCAGGCCGCGGTCGATGGCACGCTGGATCAGTGTGATTCCGAGTGGGACGAGCGGGCTTCCGTGGGCATCGTGCTGGCCGCCGGCGGCTATCCCGCCAGCTATAACAAGGGCGATGTCATTTCCGGCCTGCCGGAAACCGACGTGGACGGCGAAAAAGTCTTCCACGCCGGCACCCGCCTGAGTGACGGCCAGGTAGTCACCAACGGCGGTCGGGTGCTCTGCGCCACCGCGCTGGGCAACACCGTCACCGAAGCCCAGCAACGGGCCTACGCGCTGGCTGCAACAATCCAGTGGCCCGGTGCGTTCTACCGCAACGATATTGCCTACCGGGCCATTGCCCGGGAACAGAGCTGAAATTCGGTTTTAATCTGGCAATATCGTCAGCCCGGTCATTGACCGGGCTTTTTTCTGGGGTAGTGTTAACCCCTGAACAATACTCATAACAAAAAGGAGTTCCTTGTGCAGCGCACCACCGTCGGCATTATCTTTGTGTTGCTCACCACGCTGGTGGTCAGCGCCTGTTCCAAACAGGGCCTGTATGAAAGCGCCATCGGCTGGGAGCGCTCCAGTGCGGGCCTGGAAACGGCGCAACTGGCAGTGGGTGATCTGGACATTGCCTATCTGCGCAGCAAAGAGGCCGTTGACGGCGACACCGTGGTGCTGGTTCATGGCTTTGGCGCCAACAAGGACAACTGGACCCGATTCGCCAGGGAACTCAAAGGCGAGTTCAATATTTACGCCTTTGACCTGCCCGGCCACGGCGACAGCAGCAAACCGCTGGACATTGGCTACCGCTTTGAGGATCAGGTGCGCTACCTGAACCAGATCTTTGCCGAGCTGGGCATCACCCGGGCTCACATGATGGGTAATTCCATGGGGGGTGCCATTACCGCGCTGTACGCGGCCACGCACCCGGACCAGATTCGCTCGGTGGTGCTGTTCGACCCCGCGGGTATTTTTGAGTACGAAAGCGAACTGGTAGACCTGGTGCTAGACGGCGAGAATCCCCTGATCCCGAAACAGAAGGGCGACTTTGACCGGCTACTGGACTTTGCCCTCGAGAAGCGACCCTTCGTGCCCTGGCCAATCTTCGAGGTCATGGAACAAAATGCTATCGCCAACCGCGAGGTCAACGAAGCCATCTTTGCCGCCATCCGGGACACCGGCTTCGAGCCCGAGTTCCGCAACACCATCACCAATATTGAAGCACCGGTACTGGTGGTCTGGGGCAAACTCGACCGGGTCATCAATTACCGCAATGCCGATGTGTTCGTCGAAACTATTCCCAACGCCCGTAAGGTCATCCTCGACGACGTCGGTCATGCCCCGATGGTCGAAGCACCAACAGAATCTGCACGATTATTTCGTGAGTTTCTGGGCAATGACCCACTCTGAAACCTCCAGATACTACATTTAACGTGTAAAACCCGGTAGGCTTCGGACTCTCTTTCAATCCCGAGATAAGCACCCGTCATGCCCGAAGCCATCTGGATTACCTTCGCCTTTGCCCTTGGCCTGATGGTTAAGGCAATCGGTCTGCCACCCTTGGTTGGTTACCTGGCCGCCGGCTTTGCGCTGAGCGGCATGTCGGTTATGACAGGTGTAGAGGTTGAAGAAACGGCCGTGCTCAAGCACATCGCGCACCTGGGCGTCTTGTTGCTGTTGTTTACCGTTGGCCTCAAGCTCAAGCTTCGGTCGATCGTCAGCCCCGAAGTCATCGGCGGTAGCCTGCTGCACTTCTCGATCACCTGCCTGGTATTCGCCCCCGGGCTGTATTGGCTGCTGGACCTGGACTGGACAACAGCCCTGATGCTGGCCATTGCCCTGTCCTTTTCCAGCACGGTATTGGCTGCCAAAGTTCTCGAAAGCAAGCGCGAGCTGCGAGCATTTCATGGCCGTGTTGCTATCGGCATTCTGATCATGCAAGACCTGATCGCCTTGGTTGTGATGAGCATTGCCGCCGGCAAATCTCCGTCCCAATGGGCACTACTGATCTTCGGGTTACCCTTGCTAAGGCCGCTCTTGTTCAGGTTGCTGGACGCCAGCGGTCACGATGAACTGCTTGTGCTTCTTGGCCTGCTACTGGCACTGGTTGTGGGCGGGCTGGGCTTTGAAGCCGTGGGGCTGAGCTCGGAACTGGGTGCACTGATTTTCGGTGCGATGCTGGCCAGCCATCCACGCTCCCAGGAACTGGCCAAGTCACTGTGGAGCGTGAAAGAAGTTTTTCTCGTTGGTTTCTTCCTGCAGATCGGGATTGGAGGGCTACCGGATCAGCAGGCACTGATTTTTGCGGTTGTCACGGCATTGGTTCTGCCCCTGAAAGGCATTCTGTTCTACTTTCTTTTGCTGGTTTTCCGATTGCGCGCGCGTAGCAGCTTTCTGACCTCGCTGTCGCTCACCAACTACAGCGAATTCGGCCTGATCGTCGCCAGCGTTGCCCTGCCCGAGTGGCTGGTGCCACTGGCGATCACCGTATCGATTTCCTTTGTCATTTCAGCCCCGCTTAATCGCTTTGCACATAGCATCTATGAGAAAGTCGGCCACCGGATCTCCCGTTTTGAAAGCCACAAACGACATCCGGACGAACAACCGATTTCACTCGGCGATACCAGAATTCTGGTCATGGGTATGGGCCGGACTGGCACGGCAACCTACGATTGGCTATTGCCCCACGAAGCCAAACTGATGGGACTTGACTCCGACCCGGCCAAAGCCGAACAGCATCAAAAGCAAGGGCGCAATGTTGTGTTTGCGGATGCCGAGGACACCACTTTCTGGGAAGGCCTGCATATGCCGGATCTGCAATCGGTGGTACTCGCCATGAACGATATCGAAGGCAAACTGATTGCCACACGCATGCTACGCAAGCTCGGCTTCAACGGTTATATTGTGGCGCACACCATGTACGCCGACGAAGCAAAAAAAATTCACGAAGCAGGCGCCGACAATGCCTATCTGACCATGAGCGAGACCGGTGTCGCCCTGGCCAGCCACCTGATGGACAAGACCGAACTTCAACCAGGTCCAGTTCGACAGCCATCGCAGATATCAACGTCCAAGGGTAAGGATGCCAACTATATATGAGACCCTGCCATGTTTGATCTTGATGAAATAAACCACGGCAGCATGACCCAGATGACCTCGCTGCATGAGCAGCGACTGGACTTTGTGGCACGGACCCTGCGCAGCCGTGGTGCCAGGACCGTTGTGGACCTCGGCTGCGGCTCTGGCTCGCTGTTGTTCCGGCTGGCCGGGGCAGCGGAATTCGAGCGGATTGTCGGTCTTGAGCAGTCCGGCGTGTCCATCCGGCAGGCCCGGTTGAACCTGGAAAGCTGGATACAAGCGAGTCCCGGCCGCATTCGTCTGGTTGCCGGCTCCTACAGCGAAGCGCAACCCGAGCTCACCGGCTTCGACGTCGCGGCCATGGTTGAAACCATCGAACACGTCAACCCGTCGGAGCTGTCGAAGGTCGAGCTCGCCGTGTTCGGCGGCATGCGCCCGAAATTCCTGTTCATGACCACCCCGAACCGCGAGTACAACCCTTTGTTTGATCTTGCCCCCGGGGAGTTCCGCGAAGCAGACCACAAGTTCGAGTGGGATCGCATGAAGTTCCGCCAGTGGGCCAGCGGCGTCGCCAAACGCAACGGCTACAACGTCAGCTTTGGCGGCATCGGCGATCTGCACCCGGACCTTGGCTACCCGACCCAGACCGCCGCCTTCGAGTTAATCACCTGACGCGCAGGTCCGGAAACCGGTATAGACATCATTACGCAGCGGCAGATACGCCTGCCGGTAAGTGCCCCGGATCAGACTGGACGAGGTCGCACAACTGCCACCCTTGCTGACCTTGTGATCACCAAACTGCAAGGTCGACATAAACGGATACATATCCACCTTGAAGCCGTCATAAGGCAAAAACTGACTGCTGGTCCACTCCCACACCGACCCCAGCATCTGCCGACAACCGAACGGACTGTCACCGGCCGGATAATCCCAGACCGGATTTCGTGCCATGGCCCGAGCGTTCATATCCACACAGGTTGAATTCGGGGCCTCGTTGCCCCAAGGATAGCGCCGGAAGGCCTCGCCCGGCTTGTTACCCAGCGCCGCCACCTCCCACTCAAGCTCGGTCGGCAACCGCCGCCCCGCCCAGTGGCACCAGGCCTCGGCTTCCCAATAAGTAACATGAGTCACCGGCGCATCAGGCACCAGCGACAACCACTGATCAAACACCCGCTGCTGCCACTGACTGTGGTGCCAACGCCAATACAGCGGGTGCCGGGGTGCGCGCAGCATCGGCTCAGACGCGCCATGCACCAACGCCACATCCACCTCGGTGTCCAGCCACCTGCGGCCCCCGAACGACCACAACTCTGGCCGCTGATAGCCGCCATCGTCGACAAATGCCTGAAACTCCCGATTACTCACCGCAGTCCGGCTGATCGCAAACGCCCCAAGCGCCACCTCAAACCGCGGCTTCTCACAATCAAAGGCAAAGTCCTCGGTGGCAAACGCCGCAGATTCCCCGGGCATACCGATCAGCCAACGACCGGCTGGAATACAGGCATCACCCGCCACTTTTTCACCCGGTGCCGGCCGATCGTCTTTACAATCCGCTGGCGCCGGGTAGCCCACCGTCTGCCGGCACCAGATCAGCGACTCGATGTGCATGTTCTGGTGGAAAATGGCGTAACGGTAGAGATACAGCTCCCGGTCAGTCAGCGGGTTACGCTGAATGCGCTCGGCGACCCGGTCGTAAATGGTATTGAAGTAGCTGAGCGTCTGCTCACGGCCGGGAAACAGATCCCGCCGCCAGCGATCGCGATGCTCGACATGAAACGAGTCCCACAGATCGTCCATGGAAGGATCGTAACTGGCCGTGCCATCCAGCAGGTTAAACACAAAGACTTCGTAGAAGAACGCTGAGTGCCCCATTTCCCACAGCGGCGGGTTCACCCCCGGATGGTACGGCACGTTTAGCTCTGCCCCTGACAGCGAATCGATTAACTGCACCGTTCGCGCTCTGGCCAACTCAAGTTCATCAAGAAGTTGTGACTTCATATCTTCAGCTACCATAAAACAGAACCTCGGAGATCGGCATCCCATACCATCCGGTGCAGTGCGAGAGCAGGTGAGGGAAAGCCTTTCCAAAACACGCTGTAAATACATCCCTGTACGCTCTGCTCCGCCATCCCTGGCTCCGCAAGGTTTTGGAAAGGCTTTCCCTCACCCGCTCATCAGACACCGTGCTGGCTTTCAACAATAACAAAGAAAACCGCCAAAGTACTGACCGACCATCGATCAGCCCCACACCCACAGAATCATCGGCACGCCAACCACCGTCACCACCACCGACAACGGCAAACCCAG
>JAWOAO010000010.1:0-5669 GCA_046498485.1 Marinobacter sp.
ACCCGGTAAGTCTTACCCCAAACCTGATACCGGGACATATTGCCGGCGTTGCGGGGTAGCTCATAGCGCGGCACCGCGTCTTGCAGTCCGGAAACGTCAAAGTCTCCGGACGGAGCGCGATCCTGCTGCATGGTGTACCGGGAGGAGTGATCCGGTTCCGGTGTTTTCGGCGCACTACCGCACCCGGCCAACACCAGCACCAGCATCAATCCCAACCACCAGATTCGTTGTTCTTTGACCATTATCTTTGGCAACCCACGAACGCTCATCCCGTATCAGGCCTTACTGACCTGCAATATTGTACCGGGTTCCCGGTCATTTTAACCATTACCGGCACGCCATCATCCGGGTAAATCGTCACGCTGTAATCATCCGGCGATGGCTGTGAATCGACATCAGCACCCCGAACGCGGCCACCAGCGTCACCCCGGAGGTGCCGCCATAGCTGACCAGGGGCAAAGGCACACCCACCACCGGCAACAGACCACTCACCATACCGACATTAACAAACACGTAGATAAAAAAGGTCATGCTCAGGGCCCCGGCCAGTAGCCGGCTGAACGAATCCTGCGCGGTCGCCGCGATGTACAGACATCGGAGAATGATCAGAAAGTACAAGCCGATTAACAGCATGATACCGATGAAACCGAACTCCTCCGCCAGTACCGCAACGATAAAATCGGTATGACTTTCCGGCAGAAACTCGAGGTGCGACTGGGTACCCTGGAGCCAGCCTTTGCCGTCCATACCGCCAGAGCCGATGGCGGTCTTCGACTGGATGATGTTCCAACCGGCCCCGAGTGGATCACTTTGCGGATCCAGCAAGGTCAGCACCCGCTGTTTCTGATAGTCCCGCATGACGAAGAACCACATCATCGGAGCGGACACCGACACCAGCGCAAAAAACGCGGCTATCAGTTTCCAGCTGATGCCAGCGAAAAATACCACGAAAATACCGGCCATACCGACCAGTAGCGAGGTACCCAGGTCTGGCTGCTGAATAATCAGTGCCATAGGGACAATCACAATAAGCAACCCGAACGCCACGTGCGACAACCTGGGCGGCAGGTAGTGCCGGGACAGGTACCAGGCCGCCATCATCGGCACCACCAACTTCATCAACTCTGAAGGCTGGAATCGAGGCAGGCCCGGCAGTGCCAGCCAACGCTGCGCCCCTTTAGCGCCCACACCGAACAACAACACGGCCACCAGCGCGGCCATGCCTGCACCATAAAGCCAGGGCGCCCACCGACGAAAGACCGCCGGATCCAGTTGCGCAAAAACGAACATCACCACCAGGGCAACACCGAAACGGATACCTTGCGCCTTGACCACTTCAATGTTTCGGTCGGCACCGCTATACAGCACAAACATGCCCGCGCCCATCAACAACAGCAACAACAGCAGCAGCAGCGGATCCAGGTGCAGCGTTGCCCACACACTTCTGGCGCGCGTCAGGTGATTGTCGGCAGGATTATTGAGCAGGTTTCCCAGCGCCATCAGCGAACCTCCCCGGGTACAGGCTGGCTGATCACGACGTCCTGTTCTGCGGCCGGAAATTCCTCCAGCCAGGCATCAAACAAGGCGCGCGCCACCGGGGCGGCGGTCGAGCTGCCGCCACCGCCGTTCTCAACGATGATGGCTACGACAAGCTTGGGGTCATCCGCCGGCGCAAAGCCGACGAACAAGGCATGATCCCGCAGACGCTCCCGAATCTGCTCCTCGTCGTACTCCTCGTCTGCGGCCAGGCTGTACACCTGAGCAGTGCCGGTCTTACCGGCAATCAAATAATTTGCATCCCGGCCTGCAGCCCGGGCAGTTCCCTTTGCGCCATGCATAACTTCGACCATGGTATCCACAACGTACTCCCAGTCATCGGGATTCTTCAGCGTCAGTGGCTCATGGGTTGCTTCGGGCAGAAATTCCTCAACGGGCCGGTCACCACGAATATCTTTCAGGAAACGCGGCTGAATCCACTCGCCGCGGTTGGCTATCAGCGCGGTGGCTGTCGCCAACTGCAAGGGTGTAGACAGAAAAAAGCCCTGGCCAATGCTCATATTGATCGAATCCCCGGGATACCACGGCTCATCTCTGGCCCCTCGCTTCCAGTCGGCAGTCGGCAACAGGCCACTGAGAGCGCCCGAAACATCAAGCGTGGCATCCTCGCCAAAACCGAAATGGGCCAGATACTCCGACATTACATCGACGCCCATACCGGCGCCCATTTCGTAGAAGTACACGTCATTGGATCTTGCCATGGACTCCTTGAGATCAACCCAACCGTCGCCGGATCTGTTCCAATTCCGGAAACGCCGGCCGCCTTCGCGCAACTGAAAGTATCCGGGGTCCCAGATTCGTCTTTCCCTGTCAGTAACACCACTGTCCAGGGCGGCAATCGCCATCATTGGCTTGATGGTCGAACCCGGCGGATACTGGCCGCGAAGCACGCGATTGAACAACGGCTTGTCGATGTCGGTACTGAGGCTGCGATAATCGTCCACACTGATACCGGTGACAAACTTGTTGGCATCAAAACCGGGTACGCTGGCCAGCGCCAGGATGCCCCCGGTGTCCGGTTCAATAGCGATAATGGCGCCTCGCTGCCCTGCCAGAAGTTCATGGGCTTTGCGCTGGAGCCTGAGATCCAGGTGCAGTTGCAAGTCTTCACCCGGCACCGGATTGACTCGCTCCAAGACCCTGAGAATGCGCCCCCGGGCATTGGTTTCAACATGCTGGTAACCGACGGTGCCATGCAACACCTGTTCGTAAAAACGCTCGATCCCGGACTTTCCGATGTAGTTGGTACCGGCGTAGTTCACCGGATCGATACGCTGGAGTTCTTCCCGGTTTATTCGGCTGACAAAGCCAAGGGCATGAGCGGTGAGCTCGCTGTGCGGGTAATACCGTACCAACTCTGCCCTGACCTCGACGCCCGGGAACTCATGGCGATGGACGGCCATACGGGCGATTTCGTCCTCACTGAGGTCGTAACTGAGCGGGAGCTCCTGAAAGGGACGGCGGGGTTCGCGAAGCCGGCGCTGGAAACGCTCGAGATCTTCCTCGGCGATGTCGAGTATGTCTGTGAGCCTCGCCAGCGTAGCGTCCATACCATCAACACGCTCAGGCACCAGCGTCAGGCTGAACACCGGACGGTTTTCCGCCAGCAAGTTATTGTTTCGGTCATACACCAGACCGCGGGGCGGTGGCACCGACTGCACCTGAACCCGGTTCTTGTCAGACAGCGTGGTGTAGATGTCGTGCTCGACAATCTGCAATTGGTACATGCGGGCCAGAAGCCCGAGCATGGTCAGCAAGACCACGATCAGCATGACCAGAGCACGGCGCTGGAACAGCCTGCGTTCAGCCGCGGTATTCTTGAATTCGCCCCAAGCCATAAAAACTCCTAGGCCCGGTGGTAAGGGTGGTTACGGGTGATGGACCAGGCACGATACAGTTGTTCAGCCAGAACAATTCGCACCAAAGGATGAGGCAACGTAAGAGCAGACAGCGACCACTGCTGATCGGCACGCCGCCGGCAGGCGTCGGCCAGGCCATCCGGCCCGCCCACCAGAAAACAGACATCCTGGCCACCCTGTTGCCAGCTTTCCAGCTGGCTGGCCAGTTTCTCCGTGGACCAGGGTTTGCCCCCGACCTCCAGAGCGATTACCCGGTCACGCTGCCCAACCGTGGCCAGAATGGCATCGCTTTCCCGCTGCATGAGCCGGGCGATATCCGGGTTCTTGCCACGGTGAGCCATGGGGATTTCAGTCAGTTCCAGGGGCAACTCAGGCGGCATCCGGCGAGCATAATCGTTGTACCCTGCACTGACCCAGTCGGGCATCTTTTGCCCGACACAGATCAGGCGCAGCTTCATGGTTACTCGCTGCCCGCTGCACCAACATCCGGGGCATCGCGCCAGAAGCGCTCCAGATCGTAGAATTCACGGGTTGCAGGCATCATCAGATGCACCACCACATCGCCCAGATCCACCAGAATCCACTCGCTGCCTCCTGCACCTTCCACGTTAGCTGTCTTTAAACCCTGATCTTTGACGTCAGCAACGACAGAGTCGGCCAGAGATTTAACGTGACGGCTGGAGGTACCGGATGCAATAACCATATAATCCGTTACGCTGGTACGATCACGCACATCAATGACGCTGATATCTTGTGCCTTGATGTTTTCAAGCGCGTTTACGACCAGATCTTTCAGTTGTTCTGCCTGCATAATTACCCTGTAATCCGGGCTCTGACCAGAGCGGCCACCCGATAAGTGATATTCAAACGCGATTGTATCATTAAAAGTTCCCGTCGGGGCACGCACCATACAGGCGGAGAGTCTGAATTCTTTGCCACACCGGGTCGGGCGTCAGATAGCGGGGTGAGCGACCACTGGCGATCCGCTGGCGGATACCGGTGGCAGAAATGTCCAGTAACGGCGCGGCCAGCTGCAGAACTGCACCGCAGGGGCTTGTTCCAAGCGCCTGCGGTCCAGGGGCGCGACGCTCAGACAGCAGGCGGGCGGCTTCACTGCCTACCGGAACATCTGCCCCCGGGCGCTGCACCACCACAATGTGAGCAAGCGCTGGAATAACCATCCACTCCCGCCAGCGCTCGAAGGCGGCAAAAGCATCGGTCCCCACCACCATCACCAGCGGCTCTTCCGGGCCCAGCTCTGCGCGCAATTGCCTGAGCGTGTCCGCCGTGTAAGACGCGCCGGCCCGGCGCAGCTCTCGATCATCCACCCGCAACCGGTGCTCACCGGCTATCGCCAGCCGGATCAGTTCCAGTCGCTGCCCGGAAGATGCCCCGGTACTGCCCCGGTGGGGTGGAATATGGCAGGGCACCAGATCAACCCGATCTACCGCCAGCGCATCTGAAATCTCCAGCGCCAGCCGCAGATGGCCATGATGGATCGGATCAAAGGTGCCGCCGTAAATGACATGCATAAGCTCAGATCCGAATGTGGCCGTCGCCGAACACCACGTATTTCTGTGACGTCAGACCCTCCAGACCAACCGGCCCACGGGCGTGAATCTTGTCGGTGGAAATGCCGATTTCTGCGCCCAACCCGTATTCAAAGCCGTCGGCAAAGCGGGTGGAGGCGTTCACCATGACCGAGCTTGAATCCACCTCGGTCAGAAAACGGCGGGCCCGGGTATAGTTTTCGGTGATGATACTGTCGGTGTGCTGTGAACTGTAGTGGTTGATGTGCTCAATGGCCCCATCAAGACCCCCGACAACACGAACCGCCAACACCGGCGCCAGATACTCCGCATGCCAATCGTCTTCGGTGGCCGGAACAATGTCGTTCAGGACGGCACAGGTGCGCTCGCAGCCACGAAGTTCCACGCCCTTGGCGGCGAACTCTGCCGCCAGCAAAGGCAGCATATCGTCAGCAATTTCCTGATCCACCAACAGGGTTTCCATGGTGTTGCAGGTGCCGTAGCGATGGGTTTTGGCGTTAACCGCCACCCTCAATGCCTTCTCCGGGTCGGCATGGCTATCGATATAGACATGACACACGCCATCCAGATGCTTGATGACCGGCACTCTGGCGTCACGGCTGATCCGCTCGATCAGGCCTTTCCCGCCCCTGGGTATGATCACATCAACATACTGAGGCATGGTAATCAGTGCACCGACAGCGGCCCGATCGGTGGTTGTCAC
>JAWOAO010000043.1:0-2872 GCA_046498485.1 Marinobacter sp.
CGGTGGTCAGCTTTGTGGTGCTCATGGTGATGACCCGGGGGTTTGCCTTTGATTCCCTGTATTTTGGGGCCCTGCTCCTCACCGGCATATTCCTGTGATATTGAACGGTACCACCGGTATTGCGGTGGGCATGGCTACCGATATTCCGCCCCACAACGTGCGGGAAGTGACCGCCGCCTGTATTCGCTTGCTGGATGAGCCGGAGGCGACCGTTGACCAGCTGCTGGAGCACATCCAGGGCCCGGATTATCCGACCTACGCTGAAATTATTACGCCCCGCAAAGACCTCAGGCAAATCTATGACACCGGTCGCGGATCGCTGCGTATGCGCGCTCGCTGGATCCGGGAGAGCGGCGAGATTGTGATTACCGATCTGCCGCACCAGGTGTCCGGAAACAAGATTCTGGAGCAGATTGCGCACCAGATGCAGGTCAAGAAGTTGCCGATGGTGGCCGATCTGCGTGATGAGTCCGACCATGAGAACCCGACCCGGCTGGTGATTGTGCCCCGCTCCAACCGGGTTGACCTGGACGTGCTGATGGCGCACCTGTTTGCCAGCACCGATCTTGAGAAAACCTACCGGGTTAACGTCAATGTCATCGGCAACGATGGGCGCCCGGGCGTGAAAGGCCTGCTTCAGATTCTCACCGAGTGGCTGGCGTTCCGTAAGAGCACCGTCACCCGCCGCTTGCAGCATCGTCTGGATAAGGTTCTGGCGCGCTTGCATCTGCTGGAAGGTTTGCTGATCGCCTACCTCAACATCGATGAGGTGATTGAGATCATTCGGACTCAAGACAAGCCGAAAGCGGAGCTGATGGCCCGATTCGGCCTGTCCGCTGATCAGGCCGAAGCCATCCTCGAGCTGAAATTGCGCCACCTGGCCAAACTCGAGGAAATGAAGATCCGCGGCGAGCAGGATGAGCTGGCTGCCGAGCGGGATGAATTGCAGTCCATTCTGGGTTCACCAGATCGCCTGCGCGAGCTGATCAAAACCGAGCTGGAGCAGGATGCCGAAACCTACGGTGACGATCGCCGGTCACCGATTGTGGCGCGCCAGGAAGCCAAGGCGTTCAGTGAAACCGACCTGGTGTCCAATGATCCGGTCACCGTGGTGCTCTCTGAGAAAGGTTGGGTACGAGCCGCCAAAGGCCATGACATTGACCCCACCGGCCTCAGCTATAAAGGCGGCGACCACTTTGCCCTGGCCGCGTGCGGCCGTAACAACCAACAAGCCATCTTCCTGGATTCCACCGGCCGGGCCTACTCGTTGATTGCACACAGCTTGCCGTCTGCCCGAGGGCAGGGCGAGCCACTGACGGGCCGGATCAATCCGCCTTCAGGGGCCGTCTTCTCCGGCGTGTTAATGGGAGAACCCGAGCGTAAGACGTTGCTGGTAACCGACGGTGGTTACGGTTTTGTGACGTCGCTGCACGACATGGTGGGCAAGAACCGGGCCGGTAAGGCGGTGGTCAGCGTGCCCAAGGGTGCCCGGATCATGCCGCCGGTGATGATTCCGGAAACGGTGTCTACGCTTTACCTGGCGGTCATTTCCAACGAAGGGCGAATGCTGGTATTCCCGCTCAACGAGTTGCCGGAACTGGCCAAAGGTAAAGGTAACAAGATTATCAGCATACCGTCGGCGCGCGTGCAGAGCCGTGAAGAGTTTGTGGTGGCGGTAGCGGTATTTGGTGAAGAAGACCAGCTTGAGATCAAGGCGGGCAAGCGTAAGCTTGGGTTGCGTTTTGGTGATCTTGAACATTATCTGGGTGAGCGTGGCCGCCGTGGCCACAAGTTGCCGCGTGGACTTCAGCGCGTAGACGGGATTGATGTCATCCCGTCAGCAGCACGTGCCCAGGAAGAGGAGAGTGCGGACAGTGAGTGAGCTGGTACTGGTGAACGTGTCCGGGCGCGACAAGCCCGGGCTGACGTCGGAAATTACCGGAATCATGGGCCAGTACCATGTCCGGATTCTGGATATTGGCCAGGCGGTGATCCATGACCACCTGACCTGGGGCATCCTGATCGAAATCCCGGACGAGTCCACGTCGTCTCCGGTGATCCGGGACCTGCTGTTCCGGCTGCACGCGCTGGACCTTCAGGTGCGCTTTGCGCCGATCACGGTTGAGGGCTATCAGACCTGGGCGGAGGCCCGCAACCGCGCCTGCTACATCGTCACCTTGTTGTCGCGAGACATCAAGGCCGAGCAGATAGCCCGGGTGTCGGCCATTACCGCCCGGCATGGGTTGAACATCGACAACATCACTCGCTTGTCGGCCCGGCCGTCGCTGAATGCTGGCGACAATCGCATTGCCTGTGTCGAGTTTTCCGTCCGCGGCACACCGTCGGATCCGGAGCAGTTGCGGGCGGATTTTCTGCACATTGCCGGTGAAATGAACGTGGATATCGCGTTCCAGGAAGATTCCATTTTCCGGCGTAACCGTCGCCTGGTGGTGTTCGATATGGACTCCACTCTGATCGAAGCGGAAGTGATCGATGAGCTGGCCCATGAGGCCGGCGTCGGTGCACAGGTGGCCGACATCACCGAAAGGGCCATGCAGGGCGAACTCGACTTCAGCCAGAGCTTTGCCGAACGGCTGGCGTTGCTCAAAGGCCTGGATGAATCGGTACTGGAGGGCATTGCCAACCGGTTGCGCATGACCGAAGGGGCCGAGCACCTGATCCTCAGTCTCAAGGCGCTGGGCTACCGGACCGCCATTCTGTCTGGTGGCTTTACCTACTTTGCTCGCCACCTGCAGCAAAAACTGGGCATCGATTACGTTTACGCCAACGAGCTGGATATTGTCGACGGCAAGGTTACCGGTCAGGTCAAAGGCCAGATTGTCGATGGCAAGCGCAAAGCGGAATTGCTGCT
>JAWOAO010000102.1:0-14272 GCA_046498485.1 Marinobacter sp.
ACCACGGTGACATCGCAAACCATCTGCAAGGCACGCCCTTCAGCCTGAGCACACTGGTTGTGGGCACACAGGAAGGTGGCCCGATCCCTCTGGCCCAGCGGGGCTTTATCCGCGATAACGGCACCATCGTGATCACCCGCGCCAACCCTGACGCCCTGGCCCGGCTGGCACGGGACAACGACGGTAAGAGCCACCCATTGACGCTGGGGGATGACGACATCCGCCGCCTGCGCCTGCACCCAAACCTCAGTGACGACAGGTCACAGGACCGGGATGTTCTCACCGTCAATCGCTGGCAGGACGACGGCTACTGGCTGCTCTGGCTGGCACTGCCGCTGCTGCTGCTGGGCTGGAAAAAGGGCGCCCTGGCCCTGTGCCTCATGGCCATTGTGCCGTTGACTCTTGCTCCGCGCCCGGCCATGGCAGTGGACTGGGCCGGTCTGTGGCAGCGCGAAGACCAGCGCGGTCGGCAACTGATCGAGCAGGACCCCGCCCGGGCCACAGAGCTTTTGCAACAACCAGGCTGGCGCGGCTCGGCCCTGTACCGGGACGGCCGTTACGATGAGGCAGCGCAAACCTTTGCCGAACAGTCCGGGGCGCCTGGCCATTACAACCGGGGCAACGCCCTGGCCCGGTCTGGTCAGCTTGAACAGGCACTGGATGCCTATCAGCAGGCCCTGCAGCAAAACCCGGAGCTCGACGACGCTCGTGCCAACCATGAACTGGTCAAGCAACTGCTGGAGCAACAACAGCAGGAGTCAGAATCGCAGAGTGATTCGGACAGCCAGCAAAACCCTGAATCCCAGGGTGATTCCAGTGATCAGGATGACGATCCACAGCAGGGCGAGGGTTCACAATCCGAACAGGATAGCCAGGGGTCAGCCGGTGATCAGCCTCAGGAACCTGATCAGGGTCAAGATGAAACTCAGTCCCCGACCGAACCCCCAGCGCAGGCGCCTGGCGAAGCCCCAACCGAGGCGCCGGCCGAGGTTACCGAGCAGCCTCTGTCCCAGGGCCAGGAGCAATGGCTGAGGCGGGTACCCGATAACCCCGGCGGACTGCTCCAGCGCAAGTTCCTGCAGCAACACCAACAACGCCAGACCACACCGGATGAAGGTGACACACCATGGTAAAACGTTTTCTGACATCTGCCGTCAGCCTGTGGTTGCTGCTCGTCATGGCAGCACCGGCAGCCTGGGCCAATGCGTTAACCGTTGAACCGGACCGCACTCAGCTCTACGAGGGCGAGGTGCTGACCCTCACCGTCAAGGGCTCCATGAAGATCGACATCAACCTGACCAATCTGTTCAGTTTTGACCTGTCGCAACTGCCCTCCCCCGATATCGAAAAGGTTCAGCCGGATTTCGAGATTCTGGCGCGCAACCAGCGTTACAGCGTACAGACCGTCAACAACGAAATGGTTGGCGAGATTGTCTGGACTTACCAGCTGGCCCCGACTCGCTCAGGCACACTGACCATTCCGGCGCTAGCCTTCAAAGACTCAAGCTCGGCACCGGTGTCGGTTGAAGTGCTCGATGGCTCGCCACCGAATCAATCAGCCCCCGGCAAAGACAGCTTTATCGAACTGTCGACAGACAAAGCCGATGTGTACGTTCAGGAGCAGTTGATTTTGACCATTCAGCTGTATTTTTCCGGCAACCTGATCCGGGGAGAGCTCTCTGAGCCAGAACATCCGGATGCCATTATTGAATCATTAGGGAAACAGCAGGAGTTCACTCGCTCTCGCGACGGTACCCGCTACCGGGTTGTTGAACGGCGCTATGCCATTTTTCCGCAGCAGTCCGGGGAACTCAGCCTTGCCCCCATCAATTTTGAGGGCCAGGCCCGAGACGGCTCGGGGCAGCTTCGTTTTCTGCGGGACCGGCAGCAGCTCTTTGACGTGCGGGTAAAACCGGTACCCGATCACTACCCGGCTGGCCAGCCCTGGCTGCCCGCGAGGGAGATGACGTTGACAGAAGAAGGATTACCGGCGGCCAATGAACTGAGCGTCGGCAGTAACCTGAACCGCAAGCTCACCCTGCAAGCCATTGGCCTGCCGTCGGAAGCACTGCCGGCCCTGCCACAGACCGCCCCCGATGCCATCCGCAACTATCCGGAGCAACCACTCAGAAATACCGAAACCAGCGCAGACGGGCTGCGCTCTACCCTGCAGCAAATGTCTGCGCTGGTTCCAGTGCAAGCGGGTGACGCTGTGCTGCCGGCGATCCGGATACCCTGGTGGAACACGCAGACGGATCAACTTGAATTCGCCGAACTGCCGGCACGTCGTTACCGGATTGAAGGTGGCAGCGCGATCATTGCACCGCCGGTAAGCGAGGCAGCGCAGCCCCCGGGATCGCCGCCAACGGCCACCGGTCCAGAGCAACCCCGTGCCGAACCAATCTCGCCGTGGTTCATCAGCACCCTCGCATTGGCAGTACTGTGGCTGGCGACCGCGGCACTATGGTGGCTGTCTCGCAAAAAGCGCAGCCAACTGGCGGCGCCACCAGCTCATACAAACGATGCCAGCGAGAAGCAGGCATTCGCCAGACTCAAAGAGGCCATTCAGACCCGCTCCGGGCAAAGTTCTGCATTGCTGGTAAGCTGGGCCCGACTCAGGTTCCCGGATCAGGGTCTGGTAACCCTTGAGGCTGTGCTTGAATTCAGCGGTGACCCGGTACTGGCGGAGGCCCTGGGGCAGTTTCAGGAAGACTTGTTCTCGAAGCACCGGACTGGTTTGGGTAATGAGGTAAGCAAGCGCCTGATCAGCGCTGTTGAGAGGCTGAGAGCAAGCCGGACCGCGACAGCTTCGTCAGCCGGCTTGCCACCGCTGTATCCGGCGGGCCTGTCAAACTGACAGACCCATCGATACCTTATCTCAGTTAGTCAGCTCCTGGTTTATTACCAGCTCTACCGGCTGCCCTTGAACCCCGGTTGCCATCACCTGGGCTTCAACCCTGCCCTGCCAGTCACCTGGCTGCGGATTGACACTGCCGGATTTGCTCAGGCGGGCAATAATAACCACTTCCTGCTCGGCGGAAATGGTCGCCGTCGGCGACATCGCGTAGCGATCATCCAGTCTGATGTCAGCAGGTAGCGCGCCGGCAGTCAGACGAGCCACTGCCACGGGTGCTCCCTCAGCAGTAGCCGTCGAGCGGGCAAAGATAAACAGGGTGGTATCGTCAGGAATCTGATTGCGGAAATCGTTGTCCAGCGATACCCGTAAGGATACCCCCGGACCGGCTTCGGCCACCGGCTCGCTCTGGCTTTGCTCGCCAGACGGCTGCTGGCCGAGGCGGCGGTAAGACTCATCGATGCCGCCACGAATGGACGCAATCTGCGGGTGATCCGGGGCCACCGCAACAATCCTTTCCCAATACCCGATGGCCGCCTGGTATTCCTGCTGGCTGAAGGCACTGATGCCAAGCAGACCCAACGAGTTGACTTCGTCCGGATTGAGCAATTGCGCCGCTTCGATGGCCTCAGTTACCTCCGGCGTCATCTCCCCTTCACTGTCGAAAAACAGCGCCTGCGCCGAGAGGCCAAGGGCAACGGCACTGGAATCGGCATCTTCCTCTACCGCGGAAGCCAACCTCTGGAAGGCGTAGGCGGCATCTACGTAGCGCTCAATGCGCATGTAGGTTTGACCCAGCATAGCCCAGCCGTCCGCATTACCGGGATTGGTATCGAGCCGGGTACGCAATTGCTCGGCCAGTTCCGACACCCTGGCAACCTGCTCATCACCGGTCGCATTCATTTCCTGCATCGCCAGGTACTGTTCAACCTGGTCCATGGCGCCCCATTTCTCGTAGGCCAGAAAGGTTCCCGCAGGCAACAGCAAAACCGCCATCAAGGCGATGGCGATGGCGCTGCGCCGGCCCGAAATACGTTTTTCCGGCTCGGCATGCTCGGGCACATCGTCCAGCATGGCGCCGGCCAGTTCGTCCTTGAGCAACTGGTGGTTTTCATCATCCAGTATGCCGGCTTCGCGCTCATCGTCTAGCTCTTTGAGCCGGCTTCGATAGGCAAGCAGGTTCTGGTTTCTCTGATCGGTTTTCAGCGTCAATTGGGCGCGATGGAAAAAAACCGGGTACAGCACAAAGGCCAAAGCACCAAGAATGAGTACCGTTGCGGCAATCCAGAATGTTTCAGTCATGGAGATATCATCACCGTTGAAAAATGTGTTGCCAGGATCAGCTGCGCGACGATTGGTCTTTGTCGGCTAGCATCCGTTTGACTCGTGCCTGTTGTTCGGGACTCAGCGCCGGTTCTGGCTTCTGCTTTCGGGAACGCGCTACCACGCCGGCCACAATCAGCAAACCACCGAATACGGCTATGACCGGGAAACCCCACAGCACAATAGTGCGGCGGTCAAGTGGCGGCTTGTACTTCACAAACTCACCAAAACGATCGACCAGAGCACCGACGATCTCATCGTCGGTGGCACCGGCCTGCATCATGATGTAGACCTGATCGCGCATGTCCTTGGAAATCGGCGCATTGGAGTCGGCGATGTTCTGATTCTGACATTTCGGGCAGCGCAGCTCAGAATTCAGGCTCTGGAACCGCTGTTCCTCGGTTTGAGTATCGAAATCATAGAATTCTGGCGCCTGTGCGTGCGCTGTGACGGCGAACACCAGCAGTGCAGCCAGAAGGATCGGCATAAACCGCATCAGCTCTTCCCCTCGGCTCGATTGATCACAGGTAACAGGATTTCTTCCCACACCCGCTCATTGACCACACCAACATGGCGGTAGCGGACAATGCCCTCGGCGTCGATCACGAAAGTTTCCGGCGCGCCATAGACACCAAGATCAAACCCCAGGCTGCCCCGGGGATCGAAGATGATGGCCTGGTAAGGGTCGCCCAGACGCCCGAGAAAGCGGAACGCATTTTCTCGCTGATCCTTGTAGTTGAGCCCGATGATGCGCACGCCTTTTTCGTTGGCCAGCCACATCAGATCTTCATGCTCATCCCAGCACGCAGGGCACCACTCCGCCCAGACATTGAGCAGTGAAACCTCGCCAACAAATAACGATTGATCCAGCGTTTGGTCGGGTTCCCGCAGGTTTTCCAGGCTGAACTCGGGCACCGGCTTGCCGATTAACGCAGACTCCAGCTCGGTCGGGTCTTTCCCGATCCCTGCGGCCAGGAATAACCCGACACCCAACGCCAGAATCAGCGGCAGGAACAGCGTCAGCCTTTTCATGCGCCAGCCTCTGCAGGCTTGCTGCCAGCGGCGTCTGCTTCATTACCCGCGGTCGCCACTTTGGCCTCCGAGCGAGCGCGGATCCGGTAGCGTTTGTCCGAAATCGCCAGAAAACCGCCAATCGCCATCACCAGCGATCCCAGCCACAGCCAGCGCACCAACGGCTTGTATTGCAGCCTAATGGCCCAGGCGTCATCGGTGATACGCTCGCCGATCGCGATAAACACATCACGGAACAGGCCACCATCAATATCGGCCTCGGTCATAACGCTCATGCCAACCGGATAGTGACGTTTCTCCGGGTGCAATTCGGAGACGTGTTTGCCGTCAAGGAAGACGTCAAAACTGCCGTATTCGGCGGTAAAGTTGGCACCCCGACGGTCACCAATGCTTTTGAACACCACTTCGTAATCACCCACCATAGCGGAATCACCGGGAACCATTCGTACATCCCGCTCAACCCCGTAGTTGGAAACCACGGTGGCGCCGGCAATAACCATGGCCAGGCCAAGATGGCCGAACACCATGCCGTAGTAGCTGCGCGAATGACGCTTCAGACCATGCAGCCGGCCATGGCGGGAGGACGACTTGCCCCAGAGGTCCCAGGCCGTGGCTACGGTTATCCAGACCGCGGCAAACACACCGGCGAAGCCCCAGGGCGAAAAGCTGCCGTAAATCAACATCACGCCAGTCGTCGCCAGCACACTGACCGCCAACGGCCACAGCAATTTACGGGCGAGCCAGCCGCCGTCGGTCTTCTTCCAGCGCGAAAAGATACCAACGCCCAGCAACAGACCAGCGGCCACCGCCATCGGGCTGAAGGTGGCGTTGAAGAACGGCTCACCGATGGACAGCTTGCCCATGTTCAGATAATCCAGCACCAGTGGGTACAGCGTGCCGATCGCAACCAACATCGTGGCGGTCACCAACAACACGTTGTTCAGCAGCAGAAAAATTTCCCGCGACAACGAGTTATAACGGGACCGGACATGCACAACCGGCGCCCGGAACGCATACAGGACAAGACTGGCGACGACGGTAATACCGAGCAGAGCCAGCAGGAACGAGCCCCGCTCAGGATCGGCGGCAAAGGAGTGCACCGAAGTCAGTACGCCCGAGCGAACCAGGAAGGCCCCCAGCAAACTCAGGGAAAAGGTGACAATGGCCAGCAGCACGGTCCAGCTTTTGAACACGCCACGTTTTTCGGTAACCGCCAGTGAGTGCATCAGCGCGGTACCCGACAGCCACGGCAGCAAGGAAGCGTTTTCGACCGGATCCCAGAACCACCAGCCGCCCCAGCCAAGCTCGTAATAGGCCCACCAGCTGCCCAAAGCGATGCCGATCGTCAAAAAAGACCAGGCGATCGTGGTCCAGGGTCGTGACCAGCGGGCCCAGGCGGCGTCAAGCTTGCCATTGATCAGCGCCGCGATGGCAAAGGCAAAGGCAACCGAGAAACCGACGTAGCCCATGTAGAGCATGGGCGGGTGTATGATCAAACCGATATCCTGCAGCAGCGGATTCAAATCGCGGCCATCGGCAGGAATGTTCGGCAAAATACGCTCGAACGGGTTAGAGGTAATCACAATAAACAGGAAGAACCCGACGCAGATCATGCCCATAACGGACAACACCTGCGACACCATCACCGACGGCAGTTTTCGACTGAATACCGCCACCGCCAGCGTCCAGCCTGCCAACATCAGAATCCACAGCAGCAGGGAACCTTCATGGCCGCCCCAGACCGCGCTGAATTTAAAATACCACGGCAGCATGCTGTTGCTGTTATTGGCAACATAGGCGACCGAGAAGTCATCCACCATGAAGGCATGAGTCAGCACCGCAAACGACAGTGCGGTAAACACAAACACACCGGCCGACAGTGGGCGGGCGAACGCCTGCAGGCTGTCACGGCCGGTCAGTGCCCCGGCCAGCGGGACAACAGAGAGCAGTACTGCCAGCAACAGCGCGATTATCAGTGCAAGCTGTCCGAGTTCCGGATACATCGGGTTCCTCCAGCAGGGGAATGGTGCAAAGGGTTAGTACGCGGTGGATTCCGCGGCTTGTTCCGCATTGGCGGCTTTGTGCTGGCCATCCGATGCGCGTTCAAGCGCGTCGGCTACTTCCGGTGGCATATATTGTTCATCATGCTTTGCCAGCACCTGGTCAGCAATAAAGCGCCCGCCGGCATCCATGCGACCCATGGCGACAACGCCCTGACCTTCAGCGAACAGGTCGGGCAGGATGCCCACGTATTCCATGGTTACAGAGGCAGCGAAGTCAGTAACCCGGAACTCGACCTTCAGGCTGTCCGGATCACGCAGCACGCTGCCTTCTTCAACCATGCCACCGGCACGAATGCGAACATCCACCGGCACATTACCCGCGGCAATTTCGCTGGGGTCGTAAAACAGATTGATATTCTGACGCAGCGCATAAGTGGTCAGGCCAACGGCGATAGCAAGCCCGGCAACCAGGAACAACACGATGGTCAATCGTTTTTTTCGAATCGGATGCATGAATTACCTGCTTTTTCAGTCCTGAGAAATTTCAACACGCGTAAAGGTTGCCGATGCCTGGCGAGCGGGCTGCCCTGACGCATTTACCTCCGTTTCATACCGCAGCCGGCAGGCCCCGATAACGGATTGGTTGCGCTTTACCGACCACACCATCATCCCGAAGAGCAACAAGGCAAAGACCGCATAACATCCCCACACGTAAGGCCCATGGCCTTCCATCGCCATGAATGCTGAAAACGAATCAAACGCCATCGGTTATTTCCTTCCCGTCAATACCAGTTCTCTGACCCATCGGGTTCTCTGCTCCCGAACCAGAATTTCGGTGTTCATTCTGATGCAGGCCAGCCAGCCGAACAGCAAATAAAGTCCCAGCACCGACAATAACAGTGGCACCCACATTTCTACGGGCATGGACGGCTTCTCGGTCAGCTTGAACGTTGCAGGCTGATGGAGTGTATTCCACCAGTCCACGGAGTATTTGATAATCGGGATATTCACTACCCCGACCAGGACCAACACGGCGACGGCCCGGGCCGCGGATTTTTCGTCGTTGATTGCGCGGTCCAGCGCAATCACCCCGCCGTAAAGAAACAACAGGATCAGCATGGACGTTAGCCGTGCATCCCACACCCACCAGGTACCCCAGGTCGGCTTGCCCCAGACCGCGCCGGTAAACAGGGAAATAAAGGTAAAGATCAGGCCGACCGGTGCGATTGCCTTAACAAACACATCGGCCAGTTTCATACGCCAGACCAGGGTAACCACCGCTGCCACCGCCATACTGATGTAGATGGACTGGGCCAGGAAGGCACTGGGCACATGGATAAAAATAATCCGGTAGCTATTACCCTGCAGGTAGTCCTTGGGCGCAAAGGCCAGACCCCAGCCCAGGCCCGCCGCCAGCAGCAGCAAGCCACCGGCCAGCAGCCAGGGCATAAACCGGGTCGCAATCCCGAAGAACCACTTGGGAGAACCCAGCTTGTGAAAAAATTGCCACATCAGTTGGTCACCGTCTTACTGTTTACTGTTGGTTATGCCAGCGGGCTTACCCGGGCCATTAGCTGTTGGACATACTGATCCGTAACGCCGCTGCGGAAGCAAAAGGGGCGAGCGTCAACGCAAGCACCAGAAAAGCCCCCATCAATGCCAGATAACCACCGACCGGCGCACCCTCTGCCGCCGCCGCCACGGTTCCGGTACCGAAAATCAGTACGGGAATGTACAGCGGAATAATCAGCAATGACAAGAGCACACCCGCAGAACGCAATCCCAGAGTTAACGCGGCACCAATAGAGCCTATCAGACTGAGTACCGGCGTGCCGATCAGCAACGTTAGACACAGGATTGCAATAGAGTTCCCGTCAAGATGAACCATTACCCCCAGAACGGGAGCCAATACCACCAGCGGCAGCCCGGTGAGCATCCAATGTGCCACCGTTTTGGCCAAAACAAGCAGAAACAGGGGCTGCGGCTGCAGCACCAGCTGCTCCAGGGTACCATCGTCAAAATCATGCCGGAACAGGTGGTCAAGGGACAGCAAGACCGCCAGCAGGGCCGCGACCCAAAGAATGCCAGCACCAGACTGCTGCAGAAACGACACCTCCGGGCTGACGCCTAAAGGAAACAGCGTCACCACCATGACAAAGAACAACAGAGGATTCAGCAAATCCTGCCGCTGCCGGAAAGCCACTCGCAGATCACGGGCAAACACCGCCAGCATCGCGCTGGGCGCACCTACCCCCTGTTCAACCGGTTTAACGAGCGAGCGGCCAGCACTATTCATCGCCCTGCCCTCCACCCAGCAGGATACGACCCATACCCGGCAACTGCAGGTCATGATGAGTGGTCACCAGCACAGCACCGCCCTCGGCAACTCGCTGCTGAAGCAGAATTTCAATAGCCTTGACACCTTCAGCATCAATCGCCGTAAACACCTCATCAAGCAGCCACAGCGGCTCATCGGCAATCAGCAATCGCGCCAGCGCGACTCTGCGCTGCTGGCCAGCCGACAGGTTTCGGCACGGCACGTTCTGGTATCCGGCCAGCCCGGTGCCGGCCAGGGCCTGGGCCAACACGTCGTCAGCTACCGGGCGGCGGCCTGCCATCAGCGCGCGCAAATTCTCCATCGGTGTCAATAACGGCTTGATCCCAGGGCGATGGCCCAGGTACAAGGTGTTCCGGTGAAAGGACTCAAGATCCTGGCCCCGGGGCTTGCCACACCAGAGCAATTGACCCGTCCAGGCATCGTTCAGGCCTGCCAGAATCCGCAGCAGGGTTGTCTTGCCAGAGCCATTCGCGCCCTCGACACGGGTCAAGGTACCGGGCACTATGGCAAACGACAGGTTTTGGAATAACAGGCGCTCATCCCGTTCACACTCGAGATCGACTGCCTGTAATAAAGGCTCGGACATCATGGCCCCATGTCAGGACGAAGGATGCGCAGTGGGCATCGGGTGGATGGACGAAGGTCACGCGCGTGCCAACCTGTAATCGAGGCATTCGTTGCCGCCGGGCCGTATTGTAACGAAAGCGGCTCCGGAATACTCTTGCCCGGCATCAAATCAATGACAATGAAACTGAACGGCGGACAACCCCCGATCAAAACTCCGGACTCCTCCACGAGCCGGGCCAACGCCAATCAGGCCAACGCCGGGCCCCATGAAAGCGGTGCCTCCGCACAACGGCCTGACCCGCTGCAATCGGCCCAACGACAATTGGCGCAGCTACGTCTGAGCAATAACGAAACCGTTCTGGCCCGGGTTGCTGACATTGTTCAGCAAAAAAATGGCGGGCATGAGCTGGTACTGGAGCTGAAAGGCCAGGCTCTTGCGGTGTCAGCCGGAACAAAGCCTCCGGAGCTGTCCGTCGGCGACCTGATCAAAGTGATGCGGGCCGGCAACGAGCTGCAGCTGATGGGCAAACTGGCGCCCGGCCAGGATGCCAGCATTGCCCGCGCCCTGGCGCAGCGCCTGCCCTGGCAACAAAATCTGCAAACAGGCCTGT
Organism: Marinobacter sp.; assembly: GCA_046498485.1. Taxonomy (GTDB): domain Bacteria; phylum Pseudomonadota; class Gammaproteobacteria; order Pseudomonadales; family Oleiphilaceae; genus Marinobacter. The sequence goes on from JAWOAO010000102.1 coordinate 10,729, forward strand.
CCCAGTTACTGCAGACCATGACTGCCGGTGTGAAACCCGCGCCGCAACCCGGGCAGCTGCCGTCCCAAAACCTGCCCCAACCACCACCCGCAGCAGTCAGGGAAAACCTTCAGGGATTGCTGGACAACCTGATGAAAGCCGACGGCCTGGCGCCCGGAGCCGGCAAGGCAGAAGGCGCGCCCCAACAAGTCCGGCAATGGCTGGCTAACAGCGGCGTTTTTGCCGAATCGAGGCTGTTACAGTCCGGACCGGCCGCGGCCACCCTGCCCGATCTGAAACTGGCGTTGGCGCGCATCGTTAACAGCCTTCTGGCGTCACAGGGGCAAGGGGCGGAACACTTCAACCGGTTGACGCCCTTGTCCAGCCACGACCTGGGACAAGCACCGCTCCAGTTTCCCCAACTCACCTCAGCGCCAACCCAGGGCAGCAGTGAACCGGCCTCGGTCGGACAAACCCTGCGCCTGCTTGCGGGCATGCTGAACCGGATTACCGTCAACCAGTTACACAGCCAGGTGCTGACCGCCAGGGCCGGCGCCGAGCCCGGAACCCCCATCAACACCTTGCTGGTGGAGTTGCCGTGGGTAACGCCCCAACACGAGCCCAGCATCGCTCAATTGCGACTGGAACAGTACCGGCAAGACGAGGCAGCTACCGGGCGGCCCGAGCGGGCGGCTATCAGTGAATGGCGTCTGGCGCTGTCAATGGATCTGGATGAGGCTGGCCCCCTGCATTTCGACGTGTCGTTTCGGTACCCGTCAGTCAGCGCCCAGGTATGGGCAGAGAAGCAATCTACCTTGCAACAGGTGCATCAGGAACTGCCATTATTGAGGCAAAGTCTGACCGAACTGGGCCTTGAAGTAAAAGACCTCGATTGCCGGCGAGGCCGCCCGCAGCATGTTCAAACCCGACTGGAACACCGACTGGTGGATACCAAGGCATGACTCAGAAACCCACGGATACCCAGACACCGGCAGCGGTTGCCCTGAAATACGATGGTGAGCGCGCGCCGGTCATCACGGCAACCGGCACCTGGGAGCTGGCCGAGGAAATCATTCGAATTGCCAGAGAGCACGACGTGCCACTCTATGAAAATGCGGAACTGGCCGGCATTCTGGCCCGACTGTCGCTGAATGACGAAATTCCGGAAGAGCTGTACCGGGTAATTGCGGAAATACTGGCCTTCGCCTTTCACATTCGGGGCCGGAGACCCGGAGATGCCCGGCCCGCCGCTGATGATCCGTCAGTTGATCACTAAGCGCGGCGCCCATTCGATGAACATGCTGTTCGCAGTAGCCGCCAGATGGAAGCCATCCTGCGTGAGAATCAGGCCGCCTGACGCTTCTTCAGCGCTGAAACCAGTTCGGCTTCGGGGCGCGAAATTCCGCAGGTGTTCATAAGATCGTCGATATCAGCACCAAGATCAACCAGACGGGCAGCTTCGTCGTAAGAAATCCGCAGAGGATCATTCTGGCGCATCTCATCCAGGGAGTTGCGCAACTCATGCAGCTGCCGCTCACAGGCGACCAGTCGTTGCCCCACGCCCATGCTACCGCTGGTTGTGGCGTGAAGTTCACGGCCCAGGGTGTCACAACGTTCTTTCAGTGACGAACGCAGCGCTGTTAGCTGGCGACCATGGCTGATGCTCTGCAGTAACACCAGGCCAATGGCCACAGCAGTCAGGCTCCACGGAAGCCAGGAAGGAATAGTAAAGCTCATGACAGACGTCTCCCTTGTTTATTACCACGAAAGCCGTCCATCGGGTGCACTGGATGAGGACTGGCCTCTACAGTGATGCGACTTCAGCCCATTCATGGTCTGACAACATTTTGTCGAACTCGACGAGAATGATCAGCTCGCCGTTCTTGTTGCACACGCCCTGGATGAACTTGGCACTTTCCTCGTTCCCCACGTTGGGTGCGGTTTCAATCTCACTGGACTTGAGGTAAACCACCTCTGCGACCGAATCCACCAGAACACCCATGACCTGGCTGGAGGATTCCATCACCACAATCCGCGTGGCATCGGTCACTTCTGCATCCGCAAGGCCAAAGCGCCGGCGGGTATCAATGACGGTTACCACATTACCCCGCAGGTTGATAATCCCCAGCACATAATCCGGGGCACCCGGTACCGGAGCAATCTCGGTATACCGCAGCACTTCCTGGATCTGCATAACGTTAATGCCGTAGGTTTCGTCATCCAGACGGAAGGTCACGTACTGCAGTACCTGATCATCCTGGGCCTGATTCACTTGTCCGCTCGGGGATGCCATAACGCTTTCTCCTTCTCGGCTGCCCGGCGGGCAGCGGTTTGCGGACGGCTCAAACTATCCGGGAAGCGCGAATATCAGGAGACGGAAAGCCTGGTTTGAAGAAGGACTCAAACAGTGCGCCTCCTGTCTTTCCCCCGGCCAGCGAATGCTGATCGAGTATAAGCCTTTCGAACCTGCTTTTTACCATACCGACATCGCTGACTGGGGAATGTCCTGCCTTTTCGCCCAAAAATGCGGCCCCCGGGCCAAGGTGCTGGTTGACACCGGCCATCACTACAATTCCCAGAACATTGAACAGATAGTCGCCTGGCTGCTTAGCGAGGAAATGCTGGGGGGTTTCCATTTTAATGACCGCAAATATGCAGATGATGATCTCACCCTGGGATCAATTGACCCGTACCAGATGTTCAGGATTCTGAATGAAATTTTTTCGTACGCCTGGGATACAGAAAAGGAACCCGACATATCCTACATGATTGACCAGAGCCACAACCTCAAAAATAAGCTTGAAGCTGCGGTCCAGACCGTTGAAACGGCACAGCAGTTATGGGTCAGGGCCGCTGTCGTTGACAGGAACGCCCTGGCTGGATACCAGGACAGCTGCGACCTGGTCAAAGCCGAGGAATGCCTCCGATCAGCCTTCTTCACGGACGTAACTCCGATAATCAGCGAATGGAGGAAGGACCGTGGACTTCCGGACAGGCCGCTGGAGGCACTCAGGGAAAGCGGGTACCTGGAGCGGATAACCGATGAAAGAGCTGAACGCAACCAGCCGTCCGGGTCAAGCTATGTCTGAGATGATGTCTTCCGCCCCCATCTCCGGGAGCTGAGACCTGATTCCTGAGGGCGTTAACCCGGATCCTCACCGGTTTTGGCAGCGAGGCGGCGACGGCTTCCATACCTGCAGCAGGTACCAGGGGGAAAACGGGCACTACTCCATGGACCTGATGTTCGCCAGAACCTCTTCAGCTGTAACTGCGGCGGTTCCCATATGGGGCCAGCCTGAGGAATCATGGCCAGACGAAGAAAGAAGGGCGAGGATCATGTGAACCACGAGGCATGGGCGATCCCGTACGGTGACCTGATCACCCTGCTGCTCGCCTTCTTCGTGGTGTTCTCAGGCTTTCGAGTTTCTTTCTTCTGCTCTTTTTGGGGTTCTTCTTTTTTCTTAGGCTCTTCTTCCTCTGATTCTTCATCTTCTTTATTAATCCTTTCTCTTATTTTTTCAGCTAACAGTTTGTAACCTTTAATTACTGACTCCCCTACTCTGTT
>JAWOAO010000248.1:0-9604 GCA_046498485.1 Marinobacter sp.
CTTCTCTTTCAGGTCTTTCTGAGCCGGCTTATCAGACAGCCAGATACCAAAAAGTGCTTTCTTGAACGCCAGGCCACCAACGGTGTCGCGCTGCTCACTGTTTTTCAGAACCTGTACGCCGGCGTTCGGCAGGTAAACCAGATCGAACACATCGCCTTCCTGAATCTCTTCCTGGAACACCGCCATGAACCGATCCACATCCGCCTGGATCCCCGAGAGGTCACCGTTGGTGGCAGCCTGGAAGCCTTCCATCGTTGCTTCTGTCATACGTTCACTGGTAATCATGCCAGAGGTAATGCGCAACGTGATGGCCTGAGGCTCATCGGCCGCAATCACTGCTTCCGCGTCATTCACTCTCTGGGGAACATAGAGGCCGCCCACATAAAGATTCATAAACCATTTGGAGCGCGTGCCTGCGCCATTAAGTTGCAGGTCCTGCCCCATGGCAGAATAGGTGTCCGGTACTTCCACGCCGCCCACATTCAGGGCATACGCTGGCATCGCCAGAGCGCCAGCAAGCAGCACAGCTGCAGTAAGAGTCCTGTTCATCGTCCTTTCCTTTCGATCATTATTATTGAATGTGTCATCCGTTACCCGGTCGACTCCCACTTTCCGCCCGGAAAGGTCATTCTAACAATGAAAAATACAGGGCTATCGCCGCCTGGTTCTCATTTGCTGGCACAGTCAACAAAAAAGCCGACCACATTTCTGTGGCCGGCTTTTTGGTTCGTAAGGCGTGACCGCCTATTTGAACAGCAGGTTTCCAGACAGTCCTTCTTTCTCAAGAATCTCTCTGAGGCGTCGCAAGGCCTCTACCTGAATCTGGCGTACGCGTTCACGGGTCAGCCCGATTTCCTGGCCCACTTCCTCCAGGGTGCTGATCGGATAGCCCCGCAGTCCGAAACGACGAGACAGCACTTCCTGCTGCTTGTCACTGAGCTGATCAATCCATTTTCCGAGGCAGGAACACATGTTGTTATCCTGCAGCAGATCTGCCGGATCTGACGCACCCTCATCCGCAACCGTATCCATTAACGACTTATCACTGCCGACACCGACAGGCGTATCCATAGATGCCACGCGCTCATTCAGACCCAGCATGCGTTTGACGTCTTGCACAGGCTTGTCCACCTTGCGGGCAATTTCTTCCGCGGTGGGTTCGTGGTCAAGCTTCTGGGTCAGCTCCCGGGCCGCACGCAGGTAAAGGTTCAACTCTTTGACCACGTGGATGGGTAAGCGGATGGTGCGGGTCTGGTTCATGATCGCCCGCTCTATGGTCTGACGAATCCACCAGGTGGCGTAGGTCGAGAAACGAAAGCCCCGTTCCGGATCAAACTTCTCAACGGCGCGAATCAGACCGAGATTGCCCTCTTCTATCAGATCGAGCAGGGTCAAACCTCTATTCACATATCGACGGGCTATCTTCACGACCAATCGCAGGTTGCTTTCAATCATGCGTTTGCGCCCGGATTCTTCACCTTTGCGGGCCAGGCGCGCAAAGTAAACTTCCTCTTCGGGTGTAAGCAGCGGTGAAAACCCGATTTCATTGAGGTACAGCTGAGTTGGATCCAACTGTTTAGAGCTGGTGTAATACCGGCCCTTGGTGGGAAAATCGTCTTCGGCTTCAGCCACGGTGTCGTCCGGAGCTGGTTTTTCAGGCTTGTCTTCCGCTAAAAGGTGCTCGTCTGCGTCGTCCACATCTTGAACGCGATCAATAATGATGTCTTCGTGCTCTGCTGACATTGTCTATCCCGCCTCTCAATAATCCTGTTGTCGCCCGATACTTCTTATTATTGCGGACTCATTCCAATTGTGGTTTTCGTCAGGACATTTGCTTGTTGGCTGGCAACTACCGTTGCCGTTATTGTTGTTCTACTACTATTATTGTTCTACTGCTGTTGTTGCTCTAATACACTGTTCTCAGTCAGGCCATCCGGGCAATCACACGTCGGAAATAGCCGGTTTCCATGCTGCTAACGCTTTGGCAAGTATCTGGCCGGGTCAACCGGATTGCCATTTCTGCGAATTTCGAAATGCAATACCGGTTTATCCGTGCCAGAACTGCCCAATTCAGCGATCACCTGTCCGGCTTTTACATCCTCCCCTTCTTGCACCAGAATCTTCCGGTTGTGCGCGTATGCACTCAGATAGTGCTCATTGTGATTGACGATAATCAGGTTGCCGTAACCCAGTAACCCGCTACCGGCATACACCACATTACCACCCGACGCCGCCTTGACAGCATCCCCGGGTTTTCCCGCAATATCAATACCTTTATTGACTTTCCCCGATTCTGAAAATTCTGCAATAACGGTGCCAGCATGCGGCCATTGCCACCGGATATTACCGACGGTCTGACTGCCGGAGCCTCTCTGAGGAGCCGGTGATATAGACGCAGTCTGGGCCGGCGCTCTGGTGCTTGCAGACGACCTGGACGCAGGGGCGGCTTGCCGGGGCGGCGGAGAGGAAGTGTGAGCGGTCTGGCGAATGCTGCCTTTCTTGTCGAGTCTCAGCACCCGGCCAGCCCTCATAGTCCAGGGTGGCGACATACCGTTGGCATCGCCGAGTTCGCGATAGTCACGGCCATATCGCCAGGCAATGCCATAAAGCGTTTCGCCCGGCTTGACCACATGACTGCCCCAGTAGACGGGCGGATTGTAGAGGTCGTCGCCATAGATAGCGTTGGTATTACAACCGGAGAGCGTCAGACCGACCATCAGCAAGACAAGAGCCAACACCGTCGTACGCGGACCGGAAAAGTACCGGCACGGAACTACGTCAACAGGCCGGGGCCTGAATGAAAGAACAGATTTGATGTGCCGTTTTAAAAGAATCACGTAATAACAAACACCTGATTATGACAAATCTATCTAAAAACGGACCTGGAGCGATGCAGTCTCTCATGTTTCAGGACTAACTTATTAATATATTGCACAATTTATGAGCAACTCCAAGTTACTCTCCGCTCAGGATTGTTACCATCCGGAACAATCGTTTTGCCCGCCAGGTAACACTTCTACTCATAAAGCCCCTCCACCCTGTGCCGGCGCTCCGATATCCGCCCGAACCATTCCAGGGCCAGCACCAGCAACAACCCGAACACTGCCATGGCAATCGCCAACAGAATTTGTGGATCCTGGCCGTACAGGTTGGCCCAGGCCTCAGGCCCTACCGGGGACTGGCTGACCGGCATCTGTTCTCCGGCACTGTTGGTACGCCAGCTCAAGGTTTGCTGCCAGGGCCATACCCTGCCCAGGGCGCCGATCATGAAACCGGTCAACAGCGCCAGCACAGCGTCGTGAAAGTGGCGGAAAGCCAGCGTGATAACACGGGCAAACGACAACAAACCGATCATGCATCCGGCTACAAACAGCCCAAGGTGGGCAAGCTCGAACGTTTTAACGGCCGCCAGTACCGGGGCATACATACCGATGATGAGCAGCAGAAAACTGCCGGATACGCCCGGCAAGATCATTGCACAGATCGCCAGAGCGCCCGCCCCAAAGAACGCCAGAGCCGACGGCGCCAGCTCAGTCGCCGGCAAGGTGGTTATCCACCACGCAAACACAACGCCGATGGTCAAAGGAATCACCAACGCTGGCGATACCCGGCGAACCTGCTGCCCTACGTGCCACACCGACGCTACAATCAAGCCAAAGAAAAAGCTCCAGATCGGCACCGGATGAGTGTCCAGCAACCAGGTAATGGCCGAAGCAAGGCTGGCAACACTGGTAAGCACGCCGGCCAGCAGGCACACCAGAAAGGTGCCATCCACCGACCGCCAGAATGCTGAAAAATGTCCTTTTAGCAGTTGCCGGACAAACGCCACCGGCGCAGCACTGATGGCCTCAAGCAGCCGGAAATAGATACCGGTGATAAACGCGATGGTGCCGCCAGATACACCGGGAACGATATCCGCCGCCCCCATGGCCATGCCCCGGAAAAACACCGCAACCGGATGGTGCTGACGATGGTTCAAAGGATCCGGATTCTGTTTCATTAACGAACCACCCCGCCGAGCAACGGCACAAAATGGACCGGCTCCAGTTCACGCCGCTCAAAGCGATCGCCTCTGCGGATAATTTCCACCAGCACTTGCTTGTGCTCGCCAACGGGCGCAATCAAGACCCCGCCTTCCTCCAACTGGTCCAGCAGGTCCTGGGGAACGTCTACTGGGGCAGCCGTGACAATAATCCCGTCAAACGGCCCACGCTCGGGCCAGCCCATGCCGCCATCGGCATGTTTGAGCATGACATTGCGGATCTTGAGCTGTCGTAAACGCTCCCGGGCACGCTCCTGCAGGGGTCGAATCCGCTCAACGCTGTAGATAGTTCCAAACAGTTGCGACAACACCGTGGTCTGATAACCGGAGCCGGTACCCAGTTCCAGCACGCGGGCGGGCTCATGGGCCAGCAGCAGTTCGGTCATGCGCGCCACCGTATAGGGCTGGGACAGGGTCTGGTTGTAGCCGATCGGCAGCGAGGTGTCTTCATAGGCGCGATGGGCAAGGGCTTCATCCAGAAAGATATGCCGGGGCACCTGGCCGATCACCTCCAGAACCCGGTCCGACTCAATGCCGGCCTCACGCAATCGCTGTACCAATCGCATTCGAGTGCGTCTTGAAGTCATGCCAATGCCTTCAAGCTGTGCACTCATGCCTGCATGTCCCCCAGACCGTTCAGGCCATCTACCCAGTCCCGAAGGCCAGACAAGGACTCATGCCGGGTCATATCAATGTGCACCGGCGTGATCGAAACGTAACCTTCACGCACTGCGTGAAAATCGGTTCCCGGTCCGGCATCACCACCCCGACCGGCCGCGCCAATCCAGTAACGCTGCTTACCTCTTGGGCAGGTCATGGGCACTGCACCCTCGGCCCGCTCCCGATTGCCTAGCCGGGTCACCCGGAAGCCGGACAGCTCGTTCCATGGCAGATCAGGGACGTTTACATTCAGAATCGAACGGGGACCGAGCGACAAAGCCCGAGTGCTCTCTAACAATATCCGGACAACGCGCGCCGCCGTCTGATAGTAGAAATGGCCATCGTTCACCAGTGAAACCGCAATGGCAGGCAAACCAAGATGACGACCTTCGGTCGCTGCCGCCACCGTGCCGGAGTAGATAATGTCATCGCCAAGGTTGGCGTGAGTGTTGATTCCGGAAACCACCCGATCAAACGGCTCGTCAAATAAACCATTAACCGCCAGATGCACACAGTCGGTCGGCGTGCCATCCACTGAGTGGAAGCCGTTGGGGTGTTGTTCTACCGTGAGCGGACGGTTCAGTGTCAGTGAATTGCTGGCACCGCTGTGATCACGGTCTGGCGCAACCACTTCCAGTTCGCCCAGCCCCTTCAGACCGTCAAAAAGGGCAACCAGCCCTGGCGAATGCACGCCATCATCATTGGACAACAGAATACGCACAGTGTTCTCCGCTAGCTTGTTTGCTTGTTATCACGGCTGAGGCTCATGTCCTGCAGCTCAAAAATATCACCCAGCACCGTGGTGGCGTACTGCCCCGGCGGCAAACAGAATCGCAGCCCTAAGCTGCTCTCATCCAGCCACTGCCAGTGCAGTTGCTCTGGTCGGGTCACCAGGGCACGACGCTCGGGCTTCATCCGGGTGCTCAAAAACAGCTTTTCAAACTCCGGGTGCCGGGCAACCACCGCCCGCTCAAACGACTCTTGCTGGTCGCTGGCACTGGTACCACCATCGCCCCAGAGCGGGCCTGTGGGAGCGCCCTCATCAGCCGGCTCTCCGGGCAGGCCAACCAACCAGTTGTCGGCGCTGACTCTTTCTGCCAGTACCTCGTTGAACAACCACGAGCGTGCTGCCGAAAAGTACAATACGTTTTTCGAGCCAGTTCCGCCACCGCCACCACGGCGACTGCCTTTTTTGCGGTTCAATCGTGACGGATCAAGATTGACCGCACGCTCCAGATTGCCCCCACCAATACCAAATCGCTGAGGCCCGAAATAATTCGGCGCACCCCGCTCAGCCAACAAAGTCAGCGCCTGATCCAGCGCCGCTCGATCACCCGTAACCTGACGCAGCACCAACTCAAAGCCGTTGCTCAGATGCTCACCCCGGCGAAGCTTACGGGCATGGCGAAGGCTGGCCAACACCGGCCAACGCTCGGCAATAGTCGCCAGCAGCTCGGCATCGCCGGTTTCCCGGCCGGGACAGTAAAGACTGAACCACTGCACCGTGATCGCATGGCGATCTTTCAAGCCACAGAAACCCACCTCAAACGCCTTGCAACCGGCCATGGCCGCCAGTTCTCGAGCCACGAATTCGGTGTTATCGCCGGTTTTCTCAAGGCGAACACACAAATGCTCACCGGAACCGGACGCGTTCACTTCAGCGGTTTCAGATTCCGGCCAGAGCTGTTCGGTCACCCGAAAATCTTCCGGTGAGGCTTTCAGGCAAGCTTTACCCGGGCGCGCACCCGACGACGTCGGCCAGTCCAGTCGCCAGCGAAATGACACACTGGAATCGCTCATAAACCCACCGCTTCAAGCAAACACACCACCTGGCAGGCAATACCCTCGCCCCGCCCGGTAAATCCGAGGCTTTCAGTCGTGGTCGCCTTGACACTCACCCGACTGACCGGCACCCCAAGATCCTCAGCAATGTTCAGGCGCATAGCCTCGACATGGGGCGCCATTTTCGGAGCCTGGGCAATGAGCGTGCTATCAACATTCACCACTGCAAAACCCTCATCCAGCACCCGCCGCATTACCCGTCGCAGCAGATCCCGACTGTCCGCCCCGGCCCATTCATCACTGGTGTCCGGAAAGAAATGGCCGATATCACCGAGGGCCACTGCTCCCAACAAGGCATCCGCCAGAGCATGCAAAAGCACATCGCCGTCTGAATGTGCTTTCAGGCCATGGCTATGGGGAATTTCAACACCCCCTAAAGTGACAGAATCGCCCTCACAAAAGGCGTGGACATCAAAGCCCTGGCCGATACGCATGATCATCTCCGAAATAGAACAGGAATGTACGGAAAGGGGAAAGCCTTACTGCCGGCTGAGAATAAACTCCGCCAGCGCAAGATCCGACGGCACCGTAATTTTCAGGTTATCCGCCCGGCCTTCCACTAAAACAGGCATATTACCGGAAAACTCCATGGCAGAAGACTCATCGGTCACCGCATCGCCATTGTCCAGACAGGATTCCAGCGCAGCCCGGAGCGCCCCGAACCGAAACATTTGCGGCGTCAACGCCCGCCACAGCCGACAACGATCCACCGTTTGCTCAACCTCGGGCTGCACGCCCTCACCTGCCAGCTTCAAGGTATCCGCCACCGGCGCAGCCAGCAGCCCACCCACGGGGTGCTCGAAAAGGGTATCAATCAGGTTGGAAAGATCATGAGCATCCAGACACGGCCGCGCCGCGTCGTGCACCAGCACCCAGTCGTTATCATCGGCTTGCTCTGCCAAAGCATGCAACGCCGACAACACCGAATCGGCCCGATCCTTGCCCCCGGTGCAAGTCTGAATACGGTCGTCTTTGGCGGATGCACTGTCTGGCCACCAATGATCCTGAGCACTCAGCGGCACCATGCAGCCTTTAAACGGGGCGTTATGCAACAAGCGGGACAGGGTGATATCAAGAATAAAGCGGCCAGAGATTGTCAGATACTGCTTGGGACATTCAGCCTTCATGCGCTGACCAATGCCTGCAGCGGGAACAATAAGCCAAAGTTCAGGATTTGTCATAAAGGGCTCCGCACAAAGTTCGGAGAGCATCCAGGTTAATTCTCGACGACCAGAAAAAACGTCTCGTCTTTACGAATAAGGCCCAGATTCATGCGGGCGCGCTCTTCCACCGCACCCTGCTCATTACGAAGATTACGCACCTCCGCATACAGCCGGTCATTACGCCCAGCCAACCCGGCATTCTCAGCCCGCTGCTCGGCAATCGACTGATCCAGCGACCACACCTGCGCAAAGCTGCCCTCCCCGATCCACAGACGAGCCTGCAGCATTAGAATCAGCACTATCAGAATGGCCCAAAGCGTTTTCATGCCTAATCAGCTCAGAAAATAACCAGAATTAAAGTCAGCGTTAAAGGTCAAGTATAGACCTTATAGTAGATTAACAACAAATTCGTGTAAGTCACTGTACAAAAAGGCCATCGTGTCCGAATTTTCATCCGGAATGCGATGGCCTTAACGTTTTGTTACTTACTGGTAACCGTTAGCAAGTCGGTAGCTGCAGCTAAAACCTTACCCCTGACCCTTGATTTCGCTCAGACCCAGGTACGGTGCCCGGTTGCCCAGCGCCTCTTCAATACGCAGCAACTGGTTATACTTGGCAACACGATCAGAGCGGCACAATGAGCCGGTTTTGATCTGACCGGCGCAGGTAGCCACCGCCAGATCCGCAATAGTGGTGTCTTCGGTTTCACCGGAACGGTGAGAAATCACCGCTGTGTAACCGGCGTCCTGGGCCATCTTGATAGCATCCAGAGTCTCCGACAGGCTGCCAATCTGATTGAACTTGATCAGAATCGAGTTACCAACACCTTTCTCGATACCCTGTTTCAGGATCTTGGTATTGGTTACGAACAAGTCATCACCCACCAACTGAATCTTGTCGCCCAGCTTGTCGGTCAGCACTTTCCAGCCGTCCCAATCGCTCTCGTCCATACCGTCTTCAATGGAGACAATCGGGTACCGCTCACACAGACCGGCCAGGTAATCGGCAAAGCCCTCGGAATCGAAGCTCTTGCCTTCGCCGGTCAACTGGTACTGGCCGTCTTTGTAAAACTCGGATGAGGCACAATCCAGAGCCAGAGTGACATCTTTGCCCAGCTCGTAACCCGCGCTCTCTACGGCTTCCTTGATCATCGCCAGAGCCGCCTCATTGGACGGCAGGTTCGGCGCGAAACCACCTTCGTCGCCCACCGCCGTGCTCAGGCCCTGGGCCTTCAGGACCTTTTTCAGACTGTGGAAGATCTCAGCACCGACACGCAGGGCTTCAGCGAAGCTTTTAACAGCAACTGGCTGAACCATGAATTCCTGGATGTCGACGTTGTTGTCGGCATGCTCACCACCGTTCAGAATATTCATCATCGGCACCGGCATCGAGAATTCACCGGAGGTGCCGTTGATGTCTGCGATGTGCTCGTACAACGGCTTGCCCAGAGACATCGCAGCGGCCTTAGCTGCTGCCAGAGAAACCGCCAGAATGGCATTGGCACCCAGGTTGGCTTTGTTCTCGGTGCCGTCCAGATCAATCATGATCTGGTCCAGGCTGCGCTGATCCGCAGAATCCTTACCGACCAGAGCATCACAAATCTGGCCATTGATCGCTGCAACCGCCGTGCGAACACCTTTACCAAGGTAACGGGACTGGTCACCGTCACGCAGTTCCAGCGCCTCACGGGAACCGGTAGACGCACCGGATGGCGCACAAGCACGGCCCAGGGTGCCGTCTTCCAGAATCACGTCGGCTTCAACGGTGGGATTACCGCGTGAATCCAGAACCTCACGAGCTTTGATGTTGGCAATCTTGGTCATTCGGAAATTTCTCCAGATTTTCTGTATCTAAACGGTTCAAGTTGTAGTTCAGCCCAGAGCAGGTGGGGGATGGC
>JAWOAO010000267.1:0-10665 GCA_046498485.1 Marinobacter sp.
TTTAACCTACCCCATTTCTGGTTTGGAGCAGGGTCAATGGAAAACCTGGAGCAACTGGTTCAGGACGGTTTGAACGCGGTAGAACAAGCGGACAACCTTCAGGCACTTGATCACATTCGCGTGGAATATCTCGGCAAAAAAGGGGTGATCACCCAGCAGGCGAAAACCCTGGGCAAGCTTTCTGCGGAAGAACGCCCTGCCGCCGGCCAGAAAATCAACGAAGCCAAGGGCCAGGTTGAGCAGGCCATCAATACGCGCCGTGCGGACCTTGAAAAAGTCGCGCTTGAGGCGAAACTGGCCGGTGAATCCATTGATGTCACCTTGCCGGGCCGAGGTCAGGAGCTGGGTGGCTTGCACCCGGTGACCCGAACCCTGCAACGTATTGAAGATATTTTTGCCCACGCCGGCTACAGCGTCGAGCAAGGGCCGGAAATCGAAGACGATTACCATAACTTCGAAGCACTCAATATTCCGGGCCATCACCCGGCTCGTGCCATGCACGATACCTTCTATTTCAATCCGGGCACGCTGCTGCGCACCCATACCTCTCCGGTTCAGATCCGCACCATGGCAGCCGGTAAACCGCCGTTCCGCATGATCTGCCCGGGCCGGGTCTATCGTTGTGATTCCGATATGACCCACACCCCGATGTTTCATCAGGTCGAAGGCCTGCTGGTTGAGAAAAACGTCAGCTTTGCCGACCTCAAAAGCACGGTGGAAGAGTTCCTGCGGGTGTTCTTCGAACGTGATTTGAAAGTACGTTTCCGCCCGTCCTATTTCCCGTTTACCGAGCCGTCAGCGGAGGTGGATATTGAATGGGGCCGGGAGCCGGATGGCAGCATCAAGTGGCTGGAAGTGATGGGCTGCGGCATGGTGCACCCGAAAGTGTTCGAGCATTGCGGTATTGATGCCGAGGAATATCGTGGTTTTGCGTTCGGCCTGGGTGTTGAACGCCTGGCCATGCTTCGCTACGGCGTAAAAGATCTACGCATGTTCTTCGAAAACGACCTGCGTTTTCTGCGCCAGTTTCGTTAAGCCCCAGGGCAGGCAGGCGCAAGCAGGACTCCGAATCAACCGCATAAATCGCATCAGGACAAGGCAGGAACGATGAAATTCAGTGAACAGTGGCTGCGCGAGTGGGTTAATCCGAGCATCGGGTCTCAGCAATTGATGGACCAGATCACCATGGCCGGTCTGGAAGTGGACGGTTTTGAACCGGTGGCGGGCGAATTCACCGGTGTGGTGGTGGGCGAAGTGCTCTCGGTTGCGCCACATCCGGATGCCGACAAGCTGCGAGTGTGCCAGGTCAGTGATGGCACCCGGACGGTTCAAGTCGTCTGCGGGGCACCCAACGTGCGTGCTGGCCTGAAAGTACCGTTCGCCGTCGTGGGTGCCGTCCTGCCTGGCAACTTCAAGATCAAGAAGGCAAAACTCCGCGGCCAGCCGTCCGAAGGCATGCTCTGTTCCGAGTCTGAACTTGCTCTGTCTGAAAACCACGACGGCCTGATGGAATTGCCAGCCGATGCCCCAACCGGCCAGGGCATGGCTGAGTACCTGAAACTTAATGACATTACGATTGATGTTGACCTGACCCCGAATCGCAGCGATTGTTTGTCCATCCGCGGCCTGGCCCGCGAAGTCGGCGTGTTGAACAGTCTGGTGATCAAGGCGCCTGAGATTACACCGGTCGAGTCAGTGCACTCCGAAGTGCCGGATATTCGGGTTGAGGCGCCCGCAGGGTGTCCCCGTTATCTGGGCCGTATTCTGCGCAACGTGAATCTGCAGGCAGAAACGCCGCTGTGGATGCAGGAAAAACTGCGTCGCTCCGGTATCCGTTCTATTGATGCGGCGGTCGACGTGACCAACTACGTCATGCTGGAGCTGGGCCAGCCCATGCACGCCTTTGACCGGGATGAGATTGCCGGTGGTATCGTTGTGCGTATGGCCAGCGCTGGTGAAAAGCTGGTACTGCTGGATGGTCAGGAAGTGCGGCTGACGCCGGAAACTCTGGTCATCGCTGATCATGAAAAACCGGTGGCGATTGCCGGTGTCATGGGTGGTGAGCATTCTGGAGTGAGCGAAAAGACCCGCGATCTGGTACTGGAATCCGCCTACTTTGACCCGATTACCCTCGCCGGCAAGGCGCGGCAGTTCGGATTGCACACTGATGCCTCCCACCGTTTTGAGCGGGGCGTGGATTATCAGCTGGCCCGCGACGCCATGGAGCGCGCTACCCGTCTTATGATGGATGTTGTCGGCGGTGAGCCCGGTGAAATTGTCGAAGTGGTGAGCAAAGGCCACCTGCCCGAACCACGAATCATCGATCTGCGGGAGCAGCGCCTGGCCAGCGTTCTTGGCCTGGCCATTCACCGCACCACCGTTGAAGAAATTCTGTCCCGTCTTGGCCTGCACATCGACAAGCTGTTGAAAGACGGCTGGCGTATCAGCGTGCCAAGCTTCCGTCCGGACATCTCCATCGAGGAGGATCTGATCGAGGAAGTCGGTCGCATCTACGGCTACAACAATTTACCCGTTACTGAGCCCATCGGCTCTCTGGGCCTTCGGGCCCGGGATGAGGCGGTGCGTCCATTGTCGGCGATCCGGAATTTCTTCGTGGCTCAGGGTTATCAGGAAGCGATCACCTACAGCTTCGTAGACCCGAAGGTACAGCAGTTGCTTGATCCTGAGCGTGAAGGTATTGCTCTGGCCAATCCGATTTCGGCGGATTTGTCGGTTATGCGCACCACCTTGTGGAGCGGTCTGTTGAAGACGGTTATTCATAACCAGAACCGACAGCAGCCACGCATTCGCCTGTTTGAAACCGGCCTGCGTTTTGAGCAAACAGGAGAGAAGATTGATCAGCAGCCCATGCTCGCGGGCGTTGTGGTCGGGAATCAGACGTCTGAAAACTGGGTAAACGGTCGCAGAGCGGCGGATTTCTTCGATGTAAAAGGAGAGTTACAGAGCCTGTTCTGTTTACTGGGTATCGACATCCAGTTTATGGCCAGTCAGCACCCGGCATTGCACCCGGGCCAGACTGCACAATTGCTGCATGATGGCGAGCACGTAGGCTGGTTGGGAACCCTGCACCCGCAAGTTCAGAAAAATCTTGAACTTAATGGCACCATCCTGATGTTTGAGCTATTCTTGAATTCAGTCGTTACCGGATATGTGCCTAATTTCAAAGATGTTTCAAAATTCCCGGAAGTCCGGCGGGATTTGGCTATCATTATCGGAGGCGATGTGGCGTTCGCTCAGGTTGAGCATGTGGCGCGTAAGCATGCCGGCGAACACCTGGCGGCGTTGCGTGTGTTTGATGTTTATGAAGGGGACAACCTGGGCGAGGGTAACCGAAGCCTGGCGTTAAGCCTGTTCTGGCAGCATCCTGAGCGCACACTCAACGAAGACGAAGTGCATTCGCTCTTTAACGGGGTTATTGATGCCCTGAAAGAAGAGTTGGGGGCAACACTGAGGAGTTGACAGATGGCGGCTTTGACGAAAGCGGACATGGCCGAGCGCTTGTACGAAGAGCTGGGTCTTAACAAGCGGGAGGCCAAGGAAATGGTAGAAGCTTTCTTCGATGAAATCAGAGGCGCACTCAGCCACAATGAGCAGGTGAAGTTGTCAGGTTTTGGCAATTTCGACCTCAGAGACAAGAAGCAGCGGCCGGGAAGGAACCCGAAAACGGGTGAAGAAATTCCCATCAGTGCACGACGAGTCGTTACCTTTCGGCCAGGTCAGAAACTGAAGCAAAAAGTAGAAGCGTATGCTGGAACCGAGTCATAACAACGAGCTCCCCACGATTCCGGGGAAACGCTACTTCACGATTGGTGAAGTAGCAGAGTTGTGTGCAGTGAAAGCACACGTTCTGCGCTATTGGGAGCAGGAATTCCCCCAGTTGTCACCGGTCAAGCGCCGGGGTAACCGGCGCTATTACCAGCGCTCAGACGTGATCACCATCCGTCAGATCCGCAGCCTGTTATACGAGCAAGGCTATACTATTGGCGGTGCCAAGCAGAAGCTGAGCAGTTCCGAGGTAAAAGACGACACCACTCAGTACAAGCAGCTTATCCGGCAGATGATCAGTGAGCTTGAAGAGGTGTTAGACGTGCTGAATGCGCCTGTTCGCTGACCGCTAGCGGGAACAGGCATCGGCAATCGATTACAGGTAGGCACTACAAAAAGGCCGGAGGCGATAATCGCCCCGGCCTTTTTGCGTTCTCGCTCTGCCAGTTCCGCTTACTTGGTCTTGCAGGTCTTGATGCCGATCAGAGAGTAGGCCGGGCAGATGCCGACGGCTGCTGTCGCCAACGGTATTACACCAATCCAGCCCCAGGCCGTTTGTGGCCCCACAAATACCAGGGCAATCAAGATAATGCCCACAATCGCACGAATAATCCGGTCAGCTGAGCCCATATTTACCGTCATGTTTGTTTCTCCTGTGTGATGTTGGCTAATGGTAAAAGTATAGGCCTGCAGTCTGTCTGGTTCAGTGATAAAGTCACACAGGGTGACATTTATTGGCTATCAGGACATCGTTCATGGCGAAGCACAGCATTCTGGACACTCTTAACGATGGCCTTCGAAAAGATGCGCTTGACGGAGTCAGTACCCTGCGTGTTCTGCCGGGGCAGATTCTGTTCAGCGCCGGCGAACCTTGCAAAGGCTTGCCGTTGGTTATTGGTGGCAGCATCAAGGTCCAGATGACCGGTGTCTCCGGGCAGGGCATTGTGCTCTATCGCATGGCAGCCGATGACATCTGTACCCTGTCGATCGGGTGCCTGATGACCGGCCGGAGCTACCGCGCGGAAGCGGTGGTTGAGGAAGAGGGCGAAGCCGCGATTATTCCCAGAGGACTGTTCGACCGCCTGATGGACCAGTCGGCAGACTTTCGGTTGGCTATTATGGAGTCCTACGGCCGGCGCCTGGATGATCTGATGTTGTTGGTGGAAGAAGTGGCGTTTCACCGTATGGATGAACGTCTGGAAGAGTGGCTGCTGGCAAGAGCGACCCGGGGCCAGCGCGTGCTGACCATTACGCATCAGGAGTTGGGGGTTGAGCTGGGCACGGCTCGCGAAGTGGTCAGCCGCTTGCTCAAAGAGCTTGAACGAAGAGAGCAGGTCAAGCTGGCACGGGGCAGAATTGAGCTGACCGGGTTGGCCAGGGTTTAACTCCGGTCTGACAGGCTGTGAACCAGTCTGGCCAGCTGTTCGGCGCACTGCTCCAGGTTCTCTGAAGCCTTTGCGTAGGCTTCCTGGAGCGCCACCGGCGCCGGGGTGATGGAAAATGCCGCCGATAGCCCTAGATCATGCAATCCCTGCAGTTCTCCGCCCAGTTTTCCCGCCAGACCAATGACCGGTACGCCATACTTCTTCGCCAGCGCCGAGACGCCGGCTGGCGTTTTGCCATGGGCACTCTGGGAGTCAATGGCGCCTTCGGCGGTAATCACCAGGTCTGCCTGCCGCACATGGCGTTCCAGTGCCACCGTCTCCATCACCAGCTCAATACCCGGGCGCAGCTCGGCGTCCAGAACGCCAGCAATCATGCCTCCGATGCCTCCGGCGGCGCCGCTACCGGGGAAGCTGTCGATGTCCATTCCCAGGGCCCGAACCAGACGGGCAAAATGTGCCAGATTGTCGTCCAGTTGCTGCACTTGTCCGGCATCGGCCCCTTTTTGCGGACCGAAAATCGCGGCGGCACCGTCGGGGCCAAGCAGGGAGTTACTGACATCGCAGGCGACCACCAACCGGGTATCGGCAAAGCGATCCAGCGCTGGTTCAAGGTCCAGGCTGGCGAGCCGGGCCAGGCCCGCGCCACCCGGGGGAATGTCCTGGCCTTGTTGGTCCAGTAACCGGGCGCCCAGCGCCTGCAATATGCCGGCACCACCATCGGTGGTGGCGCTGCCGCCCAGGCCCATGACCAGAGTGTCCGGACCATGGGCCAGTGCCGCCAGCATCAACTCGCCGGTGCCGAAGCTGGAGGCATTCAACGCATCGCGCGCCGTGGCTGGCACACAATGCAGTCCGCTGCCTTCGGCAACCTCCACGATGGCAACACGGCCATTATCGACCAGGCCGTAATGGGCGGTGACCGGATTGCCAAGCGGCCCGGCAACAGTGACCGAATGCAATTGCCCCTGGCGGGCTTCGGTCAGTGCCACCGTAGTGCCTTCGCCGCCATCAGCCAGCGGCACCTCTACGATGTCGTCGTCCGGGGCGGCTTTACGCCAGCCGCGAGCGATGGCGCTGGCCACCTGGTCTGCGGGCAGGCACTCCTTGAACGAATCCGGGGCGATGACCACACGTAAAATGGACGGTTTGCTCGGGCGATCCATGGTCTATCCTTACCTTAAAGGCCGCGGTCTTTAACGCTTTCCATCACCACAAAAGTACTGGTCTGCAGCACATGGGGCAGGCTGGAAATCTGTTCGCCAAGCACATGTCGGTATTCGGCCATGTTTTTGGTACGGATCTTCAGCAGGTAATCGAAGTTGGCGGCCATCATGTGGCATTGCTCCACTGCTAAAATCTGTCGCACCGCCTCGTTAAAGGCTGCCAGGGCCTTGCTGCTGGTGTCATTGAGCGTGACTTGCGCGAACGCTACGTGCGACAGCCCCAGCTTGGTCTGATTGACCATCGCGCTGTAGCCGGTGATGTAGTTATGTTCTTCCAGGCGCCGCATGCGGGCCTGGCAGGGAGTCTTGGACAGCCCGACCCTGGAGGCCAGGTCGGTCACTGTAATCCGGCCATTTTTCTGTAATTCCCGGATGATGGAAAGGTCAATTCTGTCCAGATCCGCCATGACTGCTATCCTTGGTGGTGATCGGTCCGATTTTCCATTAAAAGGTGATAAGTCCCGAGTTTAGTCAATTTGCAGCCGAATAGGTATTTATAATCGGTTCAATAAAGGACAAAAGTAAACCAGAAAGCGGCTGAAGAGGTAAATACATTGTGCCGGCTTCGTTACAATGCGGTAAGCAAAAAATAATCAGGAGGGTACGCCCATGAGTCCACAGCAATCCGTGATGCCAGAGCTCAACACTATTCGCAAGGCGATTCGGGAGAACTACCTGGCAGACGAAGTTGAAGTCATTCACCGGTTGATTGCTGAGGCCCAGCTTTCTGATGACGAGCGGCGTGCTATCTCCGCCCGGGCAGCCGATCTTGTGCGTGATGTGCGCAATGGCGCCCGGCCCACCATTATGGAAAAATTTCTGGCAGAGTACGGGCTGACCACCAAAGAAGGGGTCGCCCTGATGTGTCTGGCGGAGGCTCTGTTGCGGGTGCCGGACAACCTGACCATTCACGATCTTATTGAAGACAAGATTACCTCCGGTAACTGGGGTGCCCACGTCGGTAAAGCCAAATCCGGCATGATCAACTCGGCTACCCTGGCTCTGCTGATGACCAGCAACCTGTTAAAGGATAACGAGCGCCAGAGTGTGGGTGACACCCTGCGCAAGCTGGTCAAACGCCTGGGTGAGCCCGTGGTTCGCACCGTCGCCGGTCAGGCCATGAAGGAGATGGGCCGGCAGTTCGTGCTCGGTCGTGATATAGAAGAGGCCCAGGAGCGTGGTAAAGCCCAGGAAGAGCGGGGTTACACCTATTCTTACGACATGCTCGGTGAAGCGGCACGCACCGATGCCGATGCCCAACGTTATTACGACTCCTACTCTGACGCGATTGACAGCATCAGTAAGCGGTGCAAGGGCGATGTGCGCACCAACCCCGGCATCTCGGTCAAATTGTCGGCCTTGCTCGCACGCTATGAATACGGTCAAAAAGAGCGGGTGATGAACGAGCTGGTGCCGCGTGCCTTGAAACTGGTTAAAAAAGCGGCCGCCGCCAACATGGGCTTTAACATTGATGCTGAGGAACAGGATCGCCTGGACCTGTCGCTGGATGTCATTGAAGCGATTCTGTCTGATCCCGAGCTGAAAAACTGGGACGGTTTTGGTGTGGTGGTGCAGGCCTTCGGCAAACGCTCCTCACAAACACTGGACTGGCTGTATGCGCTGTCTGAAAAGCTGGATCGCCGTATCATGGTGCGTCTGGTCAAAGGTGCCTATTGGGATGCAGAGATCAAACGTGCCCAGGTGATGGGCCTGAGCGATTTCCCGGTGTTCACCCGCAAGGCCTGTAGCGATGTGGCCTACCTGGCGTGCACCCGGCAGTTGCTGGCAATGACCGATCGGATTTATCCACAGTTTGCGACCCACAACGCCCACTCGGTAGCGGCGGTGCTGGAGCTGGCCAAAGATCTGGGCCGGGACAAATTTGAATTCCAGCGCCTGCATGGCATGGGTGAATCCCTGCATGATCAGGTGCTGGAAGATAGCAAGGTACTTTGCCGTATCTACGCACCCGTGGGTGCTCACAAAGACCTGCTTGCTTACCTGGTGCGTCGCCTGCTGGAAAACGGTGCCAACAGCTCGTTTGTAAACCAGATTGTGGACACCAGCATTACCCCGGAAGAAATCGCCAAAGACCCGATTGATGTGGTCAAAGCGCTGGGCCGCGACCTGTCCAGCAAGGCCATTGTGCATCCGTCCAAGCTGTTTGGTGAGCATCGTCGCAACTCCAAAGGCTGGGATATTACCGACCCGGTGACCGTAGCGGAGATTGACGAGGGCCGAAATCGCTATAAGAGTCATCAGTGGCAGGGCGGCCCATTGCTGGCAGTACCAATGTCCAGTGATGAGGTTCACGAAGTGCGTAACCCTGCCAACCCGGACGACCTGGTAGGGCACATTACCTTCACCTCGAAGGCGGATGTCAGCGCTGCTTTAGACGCCGCTCAGCAAGGCTTCAGCCAGTGGTCTGCGGTGCCTGCGGAAAAGCGCGCCGAATTAATCCGCAAGGTGGGCGATCTGTATGAAGAGAACGTGCATGAGCTGTTCGCCCTGACCACCCGGGAGGCCGGTAAGTCCCTGCTGGACGCCGTGGCCGAGATTCGCGAAGCGGTGGACTTCGCGATGTTCTACGCCAATGAAGGTATTCGCTATAAGGATGCCGGTCAGGCTCGGGGGGTGATGTGCTGTATCTCGCCCTGGAACTTCCCGTTGGCCATCTTCACCGGCCAGATTCTGGCGAACCTGGCGGCCGGTAATTCGGTGGTAGCCAAACCCGCCGAGCAGACCTCGTTGCTGGCGGTGCGGGCGGTTGAGCTGATGCACCAGGCAGGTATTCCGAACGACGTCATCCAGCTGCTGCCGGGTGACGGCGGCAGCGTGGGCGCTGCGCTGACCTCGGATGCACGGGTCGCGGGCGTGTGCTTTACCGGTGGTACTGATACCGCAAAACTCATCAACAAGGCGATGACCGAGAACATGGCGCCGGATGCACCGCTGGTGGCGGAAACCGGTGGCATGAATGCAATGATTGTGGATTCTACTGCCCTGCCGGAGCAGGTGGTGCGCGATGTCCTGGCGTCCTCGTTCCAGAGTGCCGGCCAGCGTTGCTCGGCGCTGCGTATGTTGTATGTGCAGAAGGACATTGCCGATAACCTGCTGGAAATGCTCTACGGTGCCATGGAAGAGCTGGGTATTGGCAATCCCTGGCAGTTGTCCACAGACGTGGGCCCGGTGATTGATGAAGAGTCGCGCAAGAAGATCAGCGCACATTGCGACAAGTTCGAGCAGCAGGGCAAGCTGCTGAAGAAACTGCCGGTGCCAGAGAACGGGCTGTTTGTCTCTCCGGCGGTGCTCAAGGTGACGGGTATCGAGGAAATGGAAGAGGAAATCTTCGGTCCGGTGTTGCACGTGGCAACCTTCGAAGCCAAAGACATCAACAAGGTGGTGGATGCGGTCAACGCCAGGGGCTACGGCCTGACCTTCGGTATTCATAGCCGGGTCGATAGCCGTATCGAGCAAATCTCCAGCCGCATCAAGGTGGGTAACACCTACGTTAACCGTAACCAGATCGGCGCCATCGTTGGCTCTCAGCCGTTCGGCGGCGAAGGCCTGTCGGGTACCGGCCCGAAAGCTGGTGGCCCGCAGTATGTGCGCCGGTTTATCGAGGGCGAGGTAGTTCAGAAGCCAGCGATTGATGGTAAGGCCATTGCCGCTGGCAAGGTGCAGAAACTGATCGATCAGCTGGCCAAAATCGATGCGCCCATTGCCGAGGGGCGCCAGGAAATGCTCAAGGTGTTCTTTGACTACGTACCCAAGGCTCTGGATCTTGGCCACGAAGAACTGCCGGGGCCAACCGGTGAGCAGAACCATCTGTCTTGCTACGCTCGCGGCGTTGTTCTGTGCCTGGGGCCGGATGCCGAGTCTGCGCTGGAGCAGGTCAGTACGGCATTGTCGCAAGGCAACAAGGTGGTCGTGGTGGCGCCGGGGGCCGAGAAGGCCATGGCCGACGCCATCAAGGCCGGCCTGCCCGTGGTCGCCTGCGATGGTGTGTTGGAGCCAGAGGCTCTGGGCACACTGGAAGGCTTTGATGCCGTTGCCAGCGTGGCTGAAAAGCCTCTGCTGAAGCAATATCGCCAGGCCATGCTCAAACGCGACGGTGCCTTGCTGCCAATCATCAACGAGCACAAGCTGGACCAGCGCTACGTGATCGAACGGCACCTGTGCGTCGATACCACCGCCGCCGGCGGTAATGCCAGCCTGATTGCCGCTTCGGAGTAGCGGTTTAAAGGGTCTGACCCCTTGGGGTCAGACCC
>JAWOAO010000323.1:0-5604 GCA_046498485.1 Marinobacter sp.
GCCGGTGCCAGCAAGGGCATTCTCTTTACCAGCCTGTTTGCCGGCCTGAGTTCGTCGACCGCCCTGACGCTGCACTTTTCCCGGCAGTCCGCCAAAAACCCGGATTTCCATCCGCAGTTTGCGGCGGGCATCCTCATTGCCTGTGGCACCATGTTCCCGCGCATTCTGGTGTACTGCCTGGTGATCAATGCGGCGCTCTTGCCCAGCCTGATCTGGCCGGTGGCGGTGATGACCCTTCTGCTGTATGGCCCGGCCCTGTATATCTGGATTAAACATTCGCAAAAATTCCACGTCAGCCAGCCCAGCCTGACCCAGAATCCGCTGGATCTGTCGTCGGCGCTGGTGTTCGGCGTGTTGCTGACGATCATTCTTCTGTTGGGCGAATTCCTCAAGAACGCTTTCGGCGATGCCGGCATCTATGCGCTTGCTACCACCTCCGGCATTGCCGACGTTGACGCCATCACCCTCTCACTGACCCGAATGTCAAACGATGGCCTGGCGATGAACGTCGCCGTGATCGGCATTGTTATCGCAGCCGCCACGAACAATATGGTGAAATCAGGCATTGCCTGGATTGTTGGCAACCGCCAGACCGGTATACTGGTAGGCGGGCCGATGGCGCTGTCGCTCGGCGCCGGGCTGCTGGTGGCCTGGCTGCAATGAGGCGCTAACCGGCTTTGCGAAAGGTGAGGTTGTAGCGGAAGCCACCGGTCAGCGGGTGCTGACCGGCTTTCAGGGTCAACACTCCGTGATAGTGCAACCTGGCCGAGCCGCCCCAGACCACCACATCGCCATGTTCCAGCGCAATGCGTTGCGGCCGGTCGCTGCGCTTCGACCCGCCAAACTGAAACACGATGGGCAGTCCCAGTGACACAGACACAATGGGCCAGGACAGATTTTTTTCATCTTTGTCCTGGTGCAATCCCATCTTTGCTCCGGGCTGGTAGCGATTGACCAGACAGGCATCCGGCACAAAACCCGGAAAGCCCGCTGCGGCAGCCGCCTGCTGCGCCAACTCAGCAAAGATCTCAGGCATAGCCGGCCAGGGCTGCCCGTTTTCAGGATCACAGCCCTGGTAACGGTAGCCCCTTGCATCGGTCACCCACCCCAGCGTCCCGGCACAGGTCATGGCCGCAGACATCGAATGGCCACCTGGCGTCACCATATGACGGAACGGCGCCCGTTCGGCGATGTCAGACACGGTGGTCATCAATGCCGGCGCGGGGTCCCGGGCAAACCGTCGCAACACCACCAGGCCTTCGCCCAGTCTTTCCTGCCAGCAATCACCGGGGCTGGCATCAAACAGATCAAGAGTCATAAGCTGATCATTATAATGGTCGGTCAGAGTTTCAAGGGTACGGAACCGGTGAATGAAAGCCAATTCATGAAGTGATGACCAAAAACACGTATATTCTACAGACTGATATACTCGCTAAGGATTTCTGAATGCTGTTTGCAATGATTTTCGGTGGCCTGATCGGCTACGCCATCGGCCGTTTTCCCGGACTTCTCGTCGGTGCCGCGCTTGGCGCTTTCCTGTTTAAGCGGGTCAAAAGCCGGCTGATTGGTAAGCTTCAGGGTCTGCAGACCGGGTTCATCGAATCGGTGTTCGCCGTCATGGGCGCCCTGTGTAAAGCCGATGGCGTGATCACCCGCGATGAGATCGAACTGGCCGAAACCGTATTCGTGCGATTCCGGCTGAATGAAGATCAGAAAATCATGGCCAGGGAAGCCTTCAACCGCGGCAAGTCTCCGGACTTCGATCTGGAAGCCGAGCTGGATCATTTCCTGCGGAACTCTGGTCGCCAGCCCGCCTTCCTGCAAATGTTCCTGCAGGTTCAGGTTTCAGCGGTGGCCGCCGACGGCATGGTACACCCGGCCGAGCACGACATGCTGGTGCGCGTGGCCCGCGGCCTGGGCCTGCCGGAAAGTCAGGTCGACCAGCTTGAAGCCATGTTGCGCGGCGCCCATGCCGGGCAAACGGGTGGCAGCCAGAACTACTCATCCGACCAGCAAATTGACGACGCCTACAAAGTGCTCGGGGTCTCACCCTCCACCTCGGATGCCGACATCAAACGTACCTACCGGAAACTGATGAGTGAAAACCACCCGGACAAAATGGCCGGGCGCGGGATGCCGGAGAGCATGCGAGAGATGGCCGAGGAGCGCACCGGGGAAATCAGCCACGCTTACGACGTGATCAAGGAAGCCCGCAAAAAGGCATCCTGACATCCCTCACAACCAGCGCGGCACGCTTGCCCGGTAGGCTTCATAGGCTTCACCAAAACGCAACGCCAGGGTGTTTTCTTCCACCCTGGCCTGCCGCGTAATCACCACCACCCCCGCGATCAGGCAAACCAGGGTAAACACACTCGGCAAGGCCAGAAAGAACCCCAGCTGCCCCGCCATGATCGCCAGAAACACAGGATTCCGGGTGCGGGCATAGGGGCCTTCAATCAAAAGCGTTGTGCGTTTTTCCTCCTGGTCAATTCCAGAGCGCCAATCTTCGTTCATGTAAGCCTGAAGATAGTTGACCGCCGTGAACGAGCCCAGCAGCAAGGCAACCCCCACCAACAGCACGGGCCACTGATACAGCCAGGGCAGAACCCCGAGCCAGGCGTCCAGATCGACACCAATCCGCGCGAGGCAAATCAATAAGATCGCGGATCGGAACAGATTGAAAGTATGCCGATGCCACCAGCCAGCCTGTCCCCTTTTGCCATAGTGGATGTGACTAAAGCCCAGGCGCGCGGATAACCCCAGCGTTCTCGCCGTGAACTGCAAACCGATCATCAGAAAAAATACGCCGAGAAACACCCGGACAGCGGGTTCAATCAAATCCATTGTTGCATTCTGGGTCAGCAAATTGGCCAATCAGCTTACTGGCTGGCCACGTTTAATGTAAGCCTTGGTGATCCGTAGTCATCAAACATCCGGGTGCCGGCCCCGGCCGGTCCAGTCGGCTTATTCAACGCCATCAGCGACTGGTCACGATAAATTTCGGTGAGAGGGGTTCAGCATGTCACGTTGCGGCCGATAAAAGACGAAGTACTGGGCAAAAAGCTTTTAGCTGCCCCGAAAGCCGATCCATACCGCTCCAGCCACCGTTAACACAGGATTCCTCCCCATGCACTGGTACTCCAAAAGCATCCTTAACCGGATTCTTACCATTATCGTTCTGGCGAATCTGCTGGTCGTGGTTGTCGCGGGCATTTACTTCAGTAACTCACTGGACACCCAGGACGAATACGAACACCTGGTAAGTCAGGAGATGGTGCAGGCACTGCAGGCGCAGGACATCCTGAGCGATTTCAAGACGCAAGTTCAGGAATGGAAGAATGTATTGATGCGGGGTTCCGATTCCGGTCAACGGGAAAAATACTGGCAGAGTTTTCAGACGGTGGAAACCGGCATCCAGAGTCAGCTCCGGAACCTGATCCCGCAGCTTTCCGACCAGGATGCAAAAGCCTTGATGACCCGGTTCCAACGATCGCATCAGCAAATGGGCCAGGCCTACCGCGAGGGTTTTCGTGCCTTCGCTTCTTCCGGCTATGTCCACACCGCTGGTGACCAGGCGGTGGCGGGCATCGATCGCGAACCGGCACGGCTGATCGCCCAGGCGGCGGAACAGATTCGCGATACCGCCGTTGCCGACTCCGCGGAGATTCGCGACAGAACGACTTCAAACGCCTGGCTGATGGGCGGTTTGCTGCTCGCGGCAATCGTACTGGGCACCCTGGTTTGCCTGACCGTCCTGGTTCGGTCAGTCGTGCGCCCGACCCAGGAGTTGATCCGAAAGCTCAACAAAATTGCTGAAGGCGATTTGTCAGACCCGGTGACCCTGAAACGGCCGGACGAACTCGGACAGCTCGCCAACACTGCACGTACCCTGCACCAGTTCCTGTCCGAGACAGGTAACCTGATGAAGCATAACGCTGAACAACTGGCACAGACGGGCGCGATGATTCGCAGCAATGCCGATGCGGTGTCTTCTCAATCGGACCGCGCCCATCAGCGCATTGACCAGATCGCTACCGCGATGAATGAAATGTCTGCCACTGCTCAGGATGTTGCGCAGCATGCCGCTTCCGTTGCCAGCCAGGTGGGCGAAACCACCACCCAGACCCGTTACGCTGACGAGCAGATCAATCAGGCCGTCACCAGCATGAACCGGCTGACAGACCAGATTCGCAGCTCGGCAGAGACGGTCAGACAGCTGGCACAAAGCGGTCAACGGGTGGGCGATGTCATGCATGTTATCCGGGAGATCGCAGATCAGACCAACTTGCTGGCGCTGAACGCCGCCATCGAAGCGGCCCGGGCGGGTGAGGCCGGCCGCGGCTTTGCCGTCGTTGCAGATGAGGTTCGCAATCTGGCCGCCAAAACCCAGGATGCAACGGTCGAAATTGATGAGATCGTGGCCGGTATCCAGACCGGTTCCCGGGATGCCACCGACTATATGCAGTCATCGGGAGTGGTCGCCAAAGAGAGCAGTGAATCCGTCGATGCGGTGAGAGCGACCCTGGCAGACATTACCCAGCGGATGGTAGCGGTCAACGACGCTACCACTCAGGTTGCCACCGCAGCAGAAGAGCAAACCAGTGTCAGTGAAGATATCAACCGTAATGTTACCGAAGTTGCTGAAATCTCTGAGGAAATGAACAAGGCCGCAGAAGAAAATTTGCGCACCGTACCAGAGCTTGAAGCCATGGCCAACAAGGCGCAGGAGCTTTCGAACCGGATTCGTCACTGATCGCCGTTGCCGTTGCCGAAACGGCGTATGAGCGCACGGAAGCGCTGCCCGGCCTGGTCACCCAACACCAGCAAAGCCGGGGTCAGCAGCAGGGTCAGGAAGGTAGCGAAGGCCAGCCCGCCGACAATGGCACTGGACAGCTGGGTCCACCACTGGGTAGAGGGTGCGCCCAGTCCCAGGGATGGCGACAGCAGGTCCACGTTGATGCCCAATACCATGGGCGTCAGCCCGAGAATGGTGGTAATGGCGGTAAGCAACACCGGCCGGAAACGCAGGCACCCGGTTTCCAGGGCGGCATCGTAGGCACTTCTGCCTTCGCGCTTCATCTGGTTGAAGGTATCAATCAGGATGATGTTGTTGTTCACCACAATCCCGGCCAGGGCAATGATGCCCATACCGACCATCACCACGCCGAACGGCTGGCCATTGAGCAACAGCCCCAGCAACACACCGGCGGTGGACAACACGATGGCCGACAGGATCAGGAAGGTCTGGTACAGAGAATTGAACTGGGTCACCAGAATCAGCAGCATCATACCCAGCGCGACCAGAAATGCCGTGGCCAGGAAGTTGGCCGCCTGTTGCTGATCTTCGTTCTCGCCGGCGAAGCGGACGGTAATCCCGTCTGGTGATTCGGGCATGTCCGCCCGCAGGGTGCGCAGCAGCTCATCCATGCGTCGCCCCGGGGCCACATCGGATTTGATGGTGATCGTGCGTTGGCCATCTACCCGCACGATGGTGCCGGTTTTATCGCCCGGCTCCAGCGTGACAAATTCGGACAGCGCCACCTGGCCTCTTGGCGTGTTAATGGTCTGGCGCTGCAACTGTTCCAGCTCGCGCCAGTTGTTGGG
>JAWOAO010000336.1:0-6233 GCA_046498485.1 Marinobacter sp.
GGTGTCAAATGCCCGTGAACCACTATGTAGATTCCGTAAATACAGATTATTCCACTCATTAGTTGGGCAACTTTTTTTACTATGGGTGTTAGTCCTTTCATATATGTTATTTTTTACCTTTAAGTCTATGGTCAGAAAATCCGGCAGGTAAGAAGTATCAGGGATTTGGGGTTTGGTAGGCATGGGCGCTATTGTACTGGCCAACTGGTAGTGGGAATAGCGCTGCCGCATAATTGCCATCAAGGTGTTTGGGTAGAGTGAATACAGCTCCAGGGTATGAAAACAGGCTTCGGGCAGGCTTTCCAAAACTGTGCGGAGCCAGGGATGGCGGAGCCCAAGCGTCATATGGATGTGCCGAAGGAGCGTGTTTTGGAAAGCCTGCCCGAAGCCTGTTAACACCATAATCAGAAGGTTAAGTCATGGAAAAATCTGAAGCATTGAACGTACTGGGCGAAAAACTGGAAACCTGCGGCACAGATCCGACAACCGGCTTCTACCGGGACGGCTGCTGCAATACCGGCCCGGATGATTTTGGCAACCACACCGTCTGCACCATCGTCACCGCAGACTTCCTCGAATACTCCAAAGCCCAGGGCAACGACCTTTCCACTGCCAGGCCGGAATTCGGCTTCCCCGGCCTCAAACCAGGCGACAGCTGGTGCCTGTGCGCCGGCCGCTGGCAAGAAGCCTTCGAGGCCAACTGCGCGCCAAGGGTCAAACTGCGGGCCACCCACCAGAACGCCCTCAACGCCTGTCAGCTTGACGACCTCAAAGCCCACACCGCCGACCTCAGCTGAATGACCACTGATGCCGCCCCGTTACCAGACCACGCCTGGCCCGCCTTACAGAGCGCCCTGGCGGCCCGGGGCCATCGTCGCCTGGTTCTGGTAGAGGGCGATCAGCACAGTGCGCTCGCCTGGATCCGCCAGCAGTTGCCCCAGCTCAATACCAGTCACAGCCTGTGGATAGGCCGTTCCGAGCACGCCGACGCGGTCGGAATGCCTCATCTACTGGCCAGCCAGTACCGGCACTGGCTGGGCCGGGAAACCAGCCTGCTGATCTGGGATGGCTGGCAGGGCAATCCGCCAGACGCCCTGGCCGCGCTCTCTGGCACCTTGCAGGCCGGGGGCTTGCTGTTCTGGCTGATGCCAGCGCTGGATTTATGGCCCGATCATGCCGATCCGGATTACGCCCGAACCGGCCTGGAGCAGGCACCCAGACATCCCTTTGCCGCCAGGCTTGCCCGCAAACTGGCAGAAGATGCTTTGGTTATCCGGGTGCGGGCAGGGGCCAACGCCCCGCTGGACTTGCCCGTACTGCCGGCGCAGGACACCCGGTTCCAACCCGGAACCACTGAACAACAGCAAAATCTGGTGCAACAGCTGGAACGCTTTGGCCAGGGCCGGCGCCGGCGCCCTCTGGTGATTACCGCAGACCGGGGCCGCGGTAAATCCGCGGCCCTGGGCATGGCCGCCGCCCGCCTGTTACTGGCAGGTCGGCAGCGAGTCATCGTCACCGCGCCATGCCGCGACAACCTGCACAGCCTGTTCCGGCATGCGGTGCTCGAGTTGGCGGAGAATCTGGCGGAACAGTCAGAGCATGAACTGGTCACCCGTGGCGGCCAGCGCCTGAGCTTTGTCCCTGTGCCCGAACTGTTATCCGAACGGCCAGAAGCGGAAGTGGTGCTGGTGGACGAAGCCGCCGGCCTGCCAGCGCATTGGCTGCAGGATATCCTGCTGGGTTGGCCCAGGGTGGCGTTTGCCAGCACCGTGCACGGCTACGAGGGAACCGGCCGGGGCTTTGCGATCCGGTTCCGCAACATTCTGGATCGGGAAACCCCACACTGGCGTGGCATGACGATTCAGCAGCCGGTGCGCTGGGCGCCCGATGATCCCCTGGAAAAACTGGTGTTTGAGTTGTTTCTGCTGTCGGCGGAGGGGCCGAAGGAGCCCGTTGTTGATGCGGCCCAGGCCACCATCGAGGCCTGGTCACCGGCACAGGCCAGCGAAGCTGAGTTAACTGAAGCCTTTGGTCTGCTGGTGGAGGCTCATTACCGGACCACACCGGCAGACCTTCGACAATGGCTGGATGACCCGTCCGCACAATCCTGGCGCGCGGTCTATCAGGGCCAGACCGTGGGCGTGCTCTGGGGTGCCGTGGAAGGCGGACTGTCGGAGGCGCTGGCAGACCAGGTGGTTCGAGGCAAGCGCAGGCTCCGGGGCCACTTGCTGGCGCAATCCCTGGCCAGCCATGGTGGTTTTCCGGAAGCGGCCAACCTGAAAACACTCCGTGTCGTCCGTATCGCCGTGTCGGAACAGGCCCGGCACCTGGGCATCGGCCGCCGCCTGGTTGCGGCCGCTGCAGTCGCCTGCCAGCAGCATGGGCTGGACGCCTTGGGCACCAGTTTTGGCGGCAGTCAAAGGTTATTGCGGTTCTGGCAGGTGGCTGGCCTGCGACTGGTTCGCGTCGGGCTCCAGCAGGAAGCGACCACCGGTGAATTTCCCCTGCAGATGTTGCAGGGCGTGTCACCGGCCGGGGTTTGCCTGAGCCAAAGGCTCCGCAGCCGTTTCGCGCGCCACTGGCGGGTACTGATCCCCAGACACTGGTCGGTGATGGATCCTCACTTGCTGGCGGCGTTGGGCGCAGATCTGCCGCCTGCCCACGGGCTGGATGCCGACGACCGGCGAGACTTGAGTTCTTTTGCCGAAGGCTTCCGGGGCTTTGAGCTGACCTTGCCGGTGTTGCAGGAGCTGGCCGCCTGTCAGGGTGTCATGGCCTGGCTTGGGAGTCAGCCGGCACTGGCGCTTTGGTGCCGGGTTGTAGTTCAGGGCTGGTCCTGGCGGCAGGTGCAGTCGGCGGGCCTGTGTACCGGCCAGCGGGATGGTGAGCAGCAATTGCGGCAACTGGCCTGTCAACTTCTGCAAAACCAGCCCGAGTTGTGACCGGATCGATTTAATTGTGGCAGTTTGCTGCCCAGAATGACGGCAAAATCAGACAAGAGCATCCAGGTTATGGCCAGGGAAGTGGGCAAGATTCTGTCGCTGTTTTTCGTCTGTATGGCGTGGGCGATGTCGGCAGGGTGTGCCAGCGCCGGCGCCAGCTCCGGACCATCGGAGCGGGCCGGCGATCCGTCACAGCTGATGGCGGCGGTCAGGGCGGATCAAGACAGAAGGGTTCTTGATCTGCTGTCGCAAGGGCTTGCCCCCGATTATCGCGAGGGCAATGGCGAGAGTCCGCTGATGGTGGCGGCCGCCAACGGCAACCGGCGCATCGCGCGTTTGTTGCTGGCCGCAGGCGCAGAGGTGAACGCCCGGGACGATAGCGGCTCTACGCCGGTTATTCGCGCCGCAGCTAAGGGTCACCTGGCCGTGGTGCGGACACTGCTGGCGGCCGGCGCCAATGTCAACGTCAGTCAGGATGGCAGGTCACTGCTGATGAGGGTGGTCACCAGTGCCGATTTGCTGACCGCCGAAATGTTACTGGCCGCCGGGGCCGATGTGCATTACCGGGGCGCCGATGGCCAGACGGCGCTGGATCTTGCCCGGGCCGGCAACCATCAGGATCTGGCCATGCTGTTGGTGCAGGCGGGTGCGGCCCGCTGAGGGCCAATGGCAAGGCTCAATCCAGTGCCATCGGGTCGTCTGAATCGTCCCAGACCGGCGGAAAATGCCGGTCGATAACCTCCTGCGGTACGTCGGCGACTGAGGGGTAGGACCAGGTTGGTGAGCGATCCTTGTCGACCATCAGTGCCCGGATGCCCTCGGTCAGATCGGGCCGGCGGATGCACTCCATCGCTATCGCCAGTTCCATCCGGAAAACGTCCTTCAGCGACATCTGCTGACCTTTACCTAACTGATTCCAGACCAGCCAGGCGGTCACCGGACAGCCCTGCCTGAGGGTTTGCGTGCAGGCCTGCCACCAGGGATCGTCGCTTTCTGAGGCCAGCAATCGCTCGACGATACCCGGTAATTCATCACCGGCGCTGAGCCGGGCGATGGTCTGCTCATGTTGCTCCAGGTGGCCCGGTGTCAGCGCTCGATAATCCACGGCGTCGATCTGCTGGAGCAGCCGGAACAGCCGGCTGTCATCGGCCGCCTGGCCACCAGTCCAGCGCTCGTCCTGCAAGCGGGTCAGCAGCGTTGCCGTGTGATCGGTGTCGATGACCAGATCGGCCAGACCCACCCGAAGTGCATCGCTTGCGTTGAGGCGTGCGCCGGTCAAACCCATGAACAAACCGAGGCGCCCTGGCAGGCGGTTCAGAAACCAGCTGGCACCGACATCCGGGAACAGGCCGATACTGATTTCCGGCATGGCGAGGGTGACATCGGGAGTGACCAGCCGGTAACGGCAGGCCGACAGCAAACCCAGGCCGCCGCCCATCACCACACCTTGAGCAATGCCAACCACCGGCTTGGGAAAGCGGTACAGGCTGTAATCAAGACGGTATTCCCGGGTAAAGAAGCGGGCGGGGGCTTCGTCATCGCCTTGCCCCCTGAGGTCATCGTACAGCGTTCGGATGTTGCCGCCGGCGCAGAAGCCCCGGTCACCGGCGCCCTGCAATACCACCAGGCAAATCCGGCTGTCCGTCGCCCACTGATCCAGTGCTTCCTGAGCCTGAATGACCATGTCTTCGGTCAGGGCATTCAGAGTGTTCGGGGCATTCAGTGTCAGCAGGCCGATGTGGCCTTCGCGGCAGGCGAGTTCCTGGACCTCTACAGGCATGAAGTGGGTCTCCGGCAATTGGGTTGCGCTGTTATCGGGTGTGTTTAGCGGTTTGTTCGTACTGTCGTTTACTCAGTTCAAGCGTAGAACAAGACCATGGTCGCACGGATGTCCTTGATCTATCACATTTGAGCCAAGGGTTGTCTGTGTTATAAGTGAAAGTCGATTTACTGTCCGGCGTTATACGCTGGTTGGTAAACGTTCAAACGATGAGAGGATGAACACAATGAATCTGAAACACTTCGCGATTGCTGGTCTTTTTGCTTTGGGTAGCGTTGCGCCCGTTGCTGCTGTGGCGGCCGATGTCGCTGCAGGCAAGGCCAAAGCCGCTGTTTGCACCGCTTGCCACGGCCAGAACGGCATTTCCCAGATCCCGATTTACCCGAACCTGGCCGGCCAGAAAGAGCAGTATCTGGTGGCTTCCCTGAAGGCTTACAAAGCCGGCCAGCGCCAAGGTGGCCAGGCTCCGATCATGCAGGGTCAGGCGACCGGTCTGAGCGATGCCGACATCGCCAACCTGGCAGCTTACTATGCAAGCCTGCCGGCTGACGGCGGTAAGTAATTGGCTGCTGCAGTGGTTCGGCTCAGGCCGCACCACTGACAATCCGGTAGCTCGGCCGATACGCTGACGAACCGGGCAACTTCATTCGATTCTGTGCAATAAACTGCTCCAGCATGGCCTCGAGAGGCTTGATCAGCGTCGGGTCACCGGCAATCTCGAACGGGCCTTTCGCCTGAATCTGTCGAATTCCGTTTTCCTTGACGTTGCCCGCCACAATGCCGCTAAAGGCCTTGCGCAGGTTAGCTGCAATCAGATGTACGGGTTGATCCCGATGCAGCTCCAGTGCGCGCATGTTCTCGTGGTCGGGTTCGAACGGTAGCTGAAACACCGGGTCAATTTTCAGCATCCAGTTGAAATAGTAGGCATCCTGCATGGCGCGGCGGAAGGTTTCGACATCCTTCATGCCTTGCTTCATGGTCTGCGCAACCCGCGCCGGGTCATCAATGATGATGTCGTATTTGCTGGCGGCCTGGTTACCCAGGGCGTTGCGGATGAACTTGTCGATCATCTCGAAATATTCCGCATTTTCCTGACGGCCGGTGAACACCACCGGGAACGGCAGATCCGCGTTGTCCGGATGCAGCAGGATGCCCAACAGGTAGAGGATTTCCTCGGCAGTACCCACGCCGCCAGGAAACACGATGACACCGTGGCCGCAGCGGACAAACGCTTCCAGGCGTTTCTCGATGTCTGGCATGATCACCAGTTCGTTAACGATGGGGTTGGGCGCCTCGGCGCCGATGATTCCGGGTTCGGTAATGCCGATGTAGCGGCCGTTCTTGACGCGTTGCTTGGCGTGGCCGATGGTGGCGCCTTTCATCGGGCCTTTCATGGCGCCCGGGCCACAACCGGTACAAATGCTCAGCGCCCGCAGGCCCAGCTGGTGGCCGACGTTCTTGCTGTACTGGTATTCATCATGGCTGATGGAGTGGCCGCCCCAGCACACCAC
>JAWOAO010000460.1:0-9279 GCA_046498485.1 Marinobacter sp.
TAGGCCTTGGCGGTCAGAGCCTTCAGGCTGACCGGTGTCAGCGCGGCCAGTGTCCGGGCAATCTTGTGTTCCCGTGACAGCCGGTGGGTGATCAGATAATCAATCACCGCCTCCGGCTGCCCCATCAGAAAACCGTGGGCCGGGGCTATGAAGCGAACAGATTCTTCCAGCAAGTCGTAGAGCGCTTCTATGTAGGCTTTCATGTCGCCGTCCGGCGGATTGATCACTACGGTCGAGCCTTGCATGATGTGATCGCCGGAAAACAGCAGCTCCTGCTCCGTCAGCAGATAGCAAAGATGATTTGAGGCGTGGCCGGGCGTGTGCAGAACCTTCAGCACACCGGCTTCGGTCTCAATCAGGTCTTCATGCTCAGGTTCCATATCCGGGGCGAAGGTTTTGTCCTGGCTGGCACCTTCCGGAGCGGTCCAGCCGAGCACCCGGCATCCGGTCCGTTCCTGCAGCAGCCTGACCGCTGGTGAATGATCCAGATGAGTGTGGGTCACCAGCACCTGATCCACCGCACCGGCGGTTACCGCCAGAATCCGCTCGATGTGCGCCTCATCCGCCGGCCCCGGATCAATGACGGTAAACCGCTCAAAGCCCAGAAGGTAGGTATTGGTGCCCGGCCCCGTCATCATCCCCGGATTCGGCGCCGTTAACCGGATTACCCCGGCGGCAACCTCAACCGGTTCACCCGGGGTAATCTCCGCTTTGACCGACCCCTCGCCCTCCGGGTCCAGCTTCACCGCTTCATCATACGCCGGCGCGTTCGGCTCCAGCAGCACTGGCTGGCCCTTACGCAGTGCCGGCCAGGGCTCGGTCGGAAACGCCTCCGGCGGATTGGCATGGGCATAGCGCATCAACTCCGCGCTGGTGCTGAAATCACACAACACCCGCAAGGTCCGGATGGTCGGCAAGCCCAGCAACCGCTGTCCGGCCCGATGCTCGGCCAGGGCCTGCGCCGGTGATAGCCACACCTGATCAATGGTCTCTTCGCCATCGTGGCTGGCGATTTGCCCGTCCGGCGCCACCGCCACAAAAAACCGCGTATCAAAGCGCCGGGGCGGCCCCGGCGGCGTCACCCAATGGCTCAGATACGCCAGCCGGTCCAGCGGCACCACCAGCCCGTGCTTCGCACACAACTGCGCCAGCGACACCTCATCCCGGAACAACGCCCCCCGCTCACCATGAACCGGATGCTCCGCCCCGACCAACACCCCGGCCCGGTCCTGAGCCAGCAGGACTCCCGCCTCCTCAAAACACTCCCGAACCGCCGCCAGCATATAATCCGCACCACCTTCGTCCAGACTCATGGTCTGACTGATGTGGGCGTCTTCAACGCCGACCATATGCACCCGCCCCTCCGGCTCCTGCGGGTTCACCGCACCGCCGGGAAACACATAATACCCGGGCAGGAAAATCGCCTCCCAGGTGCGTTGCAGCAGGAGCACTTCAAGGCCGTCGGAGGTATCTCGGGTCAGAACCAGGGTTGCAGCAGGGCGAATATCCATAACGTACTCTTGTTTGTTGTTGAAACTTCAGTGCGCGCAGAACGTGTGGGTGGGGATTGGGGCCGGGCTTTCCAAAACTGTGCGGAGCCATGGATGGCGGAGCCCAAGCGTCACAGGGATGTGCCGAAGGAGCGTGTTTTGGAAAGCCCGGCCCCAAGCGCCGCAAACTCCGGTAGTCAAAGCGCAGGGACAATAAGCAAGATACCCGATAGCGGCACAAGATGAGAAGTCATAACCGGGAGCGTATGATGCAGCATTAACTCCATATGAACCTGACCAGGACAAACTCTGTGGCAAGAATCAAACTGGAATTCCCGGACAGCGCCTTCTGCTTCGAAACCCGAATGCCGGTCAGAATCACCGACATCAACGGCGCCAACCACCTCGGCAACGACGCCCTTATCTCCATGCTCTCCGAAGCCCGCGCCCAGCTCCTGGTCGAATACGGCATCGAAGAAACCGACCAGAACGGCATGGGCATCATCGTCACCGACCTCGCCACCCTGTACCAGGGCGAATCCTTCTACCCCGATTTACTCCGGTTTGAAGTCGGCCTGATGGACTTCAACAACTACGGCGGCGACTTCGTGTTCCGCGTCACCAAAGCCGAAGGCGGCCAGCCTGTCGCCCTGGCAAAGTACGGCTTCGTCTTCTTCAACTACCAGACCCGTGAAGTCACCCCCATGCCAGAAAGCTTTCGCGCCCGCTTCGCCGACTAACGATCCGGATAGTTGCGACTGGGGCCGCCTTTGCCCACACTCCGGAACAGGGCGGCCTTGGCCATCATATGGGCGCTGACCGGCGCGGTGGCGAACAGAAACACCGTCACGATCGCCTCATGCACAGACACCGTGCCTTTTTGGAAGCTGAAGTACAGCAGTGAGCCCACCAGCAAACAACCCAGCCCCAGCGTACTGGCCTTGGTCGGCCCGTGCAGCCGCATGAAAAAGTCCTGCAACCGGGCCAGGCCGATGGAGCCAATCAGCGCAAACAGGGCGCCGGCAATCAGGAACAGCGAAATCACCAGTTCAAGCAAAAACGGCATGGTCGATACAGTCATTCGATCACATCCCCCCGTAACAGGTACTTGGTCATCGCCACTGTACCGACAAACCCCATCAGCGCAATCAGCATGGCGGCTTCAAACAGAATGCCCAGTGACAACCGGATATCAAACAGCACAATCAGCGCGATGCTGTTAATCATCAGGGTATCCAGGGCCAGAATCCGGTCGACAATATCCGGCCCGATCGCCAACCGGTAAAGATTCAGCAGGATTGCTACCGCAAACAGAGTCATCGCCAGGTTAACCGCCCATTCAATCATCAAAAATCTCCTGCAACGGTTGCTCGTATCGGCTGCGAATATCCTGGATCAGCGCGTCTTCGTCTTCCAGGTGCAGGCAATGAATCAACAGCGTTCTGCCCTCGCGGTCATAGTGGGCGCTGACGGTGCCGGGCGTCAGCGAAATGGTGCTGGCCAGCATGGTGACCGCGAAATCGTCCGATAACGACAGTGGGTAGGTGAAAAAGCCCGGCCTGAGGCTGGCCGACTGAAACAGAATGCGCCGGGCCACCACCAGGTTGGACTTCAGAATATCCAACAGCAAACGCCCGAGGTAGATCAGCAATTTTCCAGGGTATTTGACCCGGGCACGCTCAGGCCAGAAGGGCTGGGTGACCAGAGAGATAACCACCGCCAGAGCCGAACCCAGCAAAAGGTGGGCAAAGCTGAATTCATTCATCAGCAGCCACAACAGCAACAGAAAGACTGAAAACATAGGGTGTGGCAGCCAACGCTGTATCCCGTTCATGGGGTCGACCCTCTGGTGTTCATGGCGGATTCGCCGAGCACTGCCTCAACGTACGCCGACGGCTGATATAGCTGGGAAGCGGTTGCGGTCATATAGTCCATTACCGGCGCGGCGAACAGCGCCAATGCGGCGCTGATGCCAATCAGCACCGACACCGTCGCCACCCGGGCCGGATCAAGCCCACGCCGTTGGCGGCCGGTGAACGGCTCCGGCTTCCAGAACCAGCCGGAGCCGGCCCGGCTGAGTGCGGCAATCATGAACAGCCCGGCCACCAGAGTGATGCCCCAGAGCCAGAGATATTGAGGGTGGTTAATGGCGCTCTGTAATAACCAGGCCTTGCTGATAAACCCCGAAAACGGCGGCAATCCGGCCATGCTGACGGCAGACACCATAAACAGCGTGCCCAATATCCAGCGATTGGTTAACGGTGCGGTCACCGACAGCCGGTCGTAGCCCTCGGCGCGCTGCCGGCCGATCAGATCCGCCAGCAGGAACAGCACCGCCGCCAGGCAGGTGCTGTGCAACAGGTAGAACAGGCTGGCGGCCAGAATGGCGGCTTCGGCCATGGCAAAACTGGCCATCAACAACCCGCTCGACAGGATCACCATGTAAGCCGCCATGGTACGCAAGCTGGCCGCACCCAGTATGCCAATGGCGCCAAGGCCGAGTGTGACCAGTGCCAGTGGCCACAGCCACAGGAAGACGTCGGCATTGAGCGGCTGGGCGGAATCCAGTCCGAACACGATCAGCAGCACCCGCACCAGCGCGTAAAAGCCGACCTTGGTCATGATGGCAAACAGCGCTGCCACCGGCGCGCTGGCCGCCGAATAGGCGCGCGGCAACCAGAATAGCAGCGGCAGAATCGCCGCCTTGATGCCGAACACCACCATCAACAGCAGGGCAGCGCCTTTGAGCAGGGTCTGATCATCCGGGCTGGCTGCGGCGATCCGTATGGCCAGATCGGCCATATTCAGGGTGCCGGTCAGGCCATAGAGAATGCCCAGCGCCAGCAGGAACAGCGCCGAACCCACCAGGTTGATGATGACATAATGCAGGCCGGCCCGGCTGCGTGCGCGGCCGCCCCCGTGCAGCAGCAAGGCGTAGGAGGCCAGCAGCAGAATCTCGAAGAACACAAACAGGTTGAACAGATCGCCGGTCAGAAAGGCGCCGTTGATGCCCATCAGCTGGAACTGGAACAGCGCATGAAAGTGCGAGCCTTCCCGGTCGCTGCCGCGGCTGGCGTAAAGCACGCAGAACAGGGCCAGTAATGCCGCCAACAGCAGCATCATGGCACTGAGTCGGTCCAGTACCAGCACGATGCCGAACGGTGGCTGCCAGTTACCCAGCCAGTAGGTGTGATAGTCCAGTTGTGCGACGGTGACCGCCCACACGCCCAGCGCCACCAGCAAACTGGTGGAGAGGATGCTCCAGACCCGCTGGCGACCAATGCTGGCCCGGTGGTTCAGTAGCAGCCAGGCGGCGGCCAGCATAGGAATTACCACCGGCAGAATCATCAGGTGCGTCATGGTCGATCCTCGTTGGGGTTTTCCCCGTCAACGTGATCGCTGCGTAGTTCAACTGCCGCTTTCAGCGACAGCACCACCACAAAGGCGGTCATGGCGAAGCTGATGACAATGGCGGTGAGCACCAGCGCCTGAGGCAGGGGGTCTGCACTGTCTGGCGTCAGGCCGACGATGGCCGGCGCGCCGGTGGTCAGTCGGCCCATGCTGAACAGGAACAGGTTAACCGCGTGGGACAGCAGGGTCAGGCCTAACACCACGGAAAAGGTTCGCGCCCGCAGAATCAGGAACACACCGCAGGTGGTCAGAATGCCGAGAGCGACCGAGAGCATCAGTTCCATCAGCCTATCTCCTTGCCCGGGCCGGCAATGGTCATCAGTTTGCCGAGATTGGCGAGGATCAGCAGGGTGGCGCCCACCACCGTGGTGTACACGCCCAGATCAAACATCAGGGCGCTGGCCAGTTCGAACTCGCCGATCAGTGGCCAATCCAGGTGTGCAAAGGTGGATGTCAGGAACGGGTAGCCGAACACCCAACTGGCCATGCCGGTCAGCAGTGCTATCAAAAGCCCGGCCCCGATCAGTGAGCGGAATTGCGTACGCATCCGCTCATGGGCCCAGGCCAGGCCGCCAGCCATGTATTGCAGGGTCAGCGCGACCGCCGTTATCAGCCCGGCAATGAAGCCGCCGCCGGGCATGTTGTGCCCGCGCAGGAAGATGTAGGCTGAGACCAGCAGGGCGATGGGCAAGGCCATGTGCGCGACTATCTGCAGGAACACCGGATTGGGTTCTGCCACCCAGTGCGAATGTCCGGATTCCGCCACCCGTTGTTTCAGGTTCAGGTTTTGGGTGAAGGCGAAGACCGCCACCGCGGCAATGCCCAACACGGTAATTTCCCCCAGCGTATCGAAGCCCCGGAAGTCCACCAGGATCACGTTCACCACGTTGCTGCCGCCTCCGCCGGACACGCTGTTGGCCAGGAAGAAGTCAGAAATGGAATTGATCGGGCGGGTCAGTACCGCGTAGGTAAACGCGGCCACACCGCTGCCGGCCGCCACGGCCACAAACAGATCCCGCAACACCCTGGGCAGCCGCGATTCTCTGGGTGAGGTCTGGGGCAGAAACGACAGCGCCAGCATCATGATCACCACCGCCATCACTTCAACCGAGAGCTGGGTGAGCGCCAGGTCGGGCGCCGAGAACCAGGCAAAGATCAGCGTAACAAACAGGCCGGTCACCGACAGCAGCAATAGCGCAGGCAGCCGGTAACGGTGGAACAGCACCACGCCGATCGCAGACAGGCACAAAATGCTGACGCCAAAGACCACTAACGGGTCCAGGTCCGACAGCGGCACCGGCCCGCGCCAATGTTCCAACCCGGTCAGGTTCCAGGCAACAAGAGCGACGGTGGTCAACAGTATCAGCGCCAGATAGCGTTGCAGTGAGCCATTTTCCAGCTGGTAAACCAGGGTCTGGGAGAAGCTTATGATGCGCTGCATCACCGTCTCGAAAATGTCTTTGGCGTCTACTTCCGGTAACCGGGCGTGAATGGCAAACAACGGCTTGCGGGCAGCATAAACGGCCAGGCCGGCCAGCATCGCCAGCAGGCTCATCATGGCCGGAGTGCCGGCATCGGCCAGCTTGCTGAAATCGTACAGCGGCAAAGGTGAGGTAGCGGCGTCCATTACCGCAAAATGTATCAGATGATCGTAGATCGCCTGGGGCATCAGCCCCACCACCAGGGAAAGCCCCGCCAGAATGGCCAAGGGCAAGAGTGCTGACACCGGCCGCTTTTTCGGTGGCCAGACCGGCAGATCCCGGGGCTGGCCGTTGAAAAAGACGTTGTGAAAAATGCGCACCGAATAGGCCACCGAGAACAGCCCGGCCACG
Source organism: Marinobacter sp. (assembly GCA_046498485.1). Lineage (GTDB taxonomy): Bacteria > Pseudomonadota > Gammaproteobacteria > Pseudomonadales > Oleiphilaceae > Marinobacter. The sequence continues at coordinate 6,734 of JAWOAO010000460.1, forward strand.
GTGACCCAGACCGGAATCACCACATTCGCCCAGTCTGGTGCGGTCACCAACAGGCTTTCAGAGAACAGCATCTTTTTGCTCAGATAGCCGCTCATCAACGGCAGGCCGGCCATGGCTGCGGCCGGCACAAGGGTGACCACCATCAAGGCCGGCATCCAGCGCCACAGGCCATTAATCAGCTGCATATCCCGGCTGCCGGTGGCCTGGTCCACATAACCCGCCATCATGAACAGCGGAGCTTTGAACAGGGCATGGCAGACCAGATGAAACAGCGCGGCCGCCATGGCCATTTCGCTGCCCATGCCGATCAGCAGGGTGATCAGGCCCAGATGGGATATGGTGGAGTAGGCCAGCAGGCCTTTGATGTCGTGCATGAACATGGCGACAAACGCCCCTACCATCAGGGTGATCATGCCGGTTACCGTGACCAGGGTAAACCACAGCTCGGTATCCCCCAGGGCCGGATGCAGGCGTGCCATCAGGAACAGGCCGGCTTTGACCATGGTGGCTGAGTGCAGATACGCCGAGACTGGCGTGGGCGCAGCCATGGCGTGGGGTAACCACAGATGGAACGGCGCCTGAGCCGATTTGGTGAAGGCACCCAGCAGCACCAGACTCAGCATCAGCGGGTACAGGCTGTGGTTGGTCAGGGTGTCGCTCTGGGCCAGAATCTCGGTCAGCTGGAAGCTGCCGGCCATGTTGCCCAGTAGCAGAATGCCGGCCAGCAGGGCCAGGCCGCCGCCGCCGGTAATCACCAGTGACAGCCGGGCACCCCGGCGAGCACCCCGGTTAGACCAGTTAAAACCGATCAGCAAGAACGATATCAGGCTGGTCAGCTCCCAGAACACCAGCATGAACAGCAGGTTCTCGGACAACACAATGCCCAGCATGGCGGTCATGAACAGCTGGATCAGAATAAAAAAACGCGGTGCGCTGGCTTTGCCATCGAAGTAATAGCGGGCGTACAGAATGATCAGGCAGCCGATACCGGTGATCAGGGTGGCAAACAGCCAGCTCAGGCCGTCCAGCCGGAACGACAGGTTCAGCCCCAGTTGCGGAATCCACTGCACGGTGGTAATCAGGGGATCATTGGCGGCCAGTTGCGGCCAGTGTCCAGCCAGCAGAAGCAAACCGGCCAGTGGTGCCAGGGCGGCAACCATCGCATGGGTACGAATGCCGGCGTTAGCCGAATGACGGCTTAACAGCCAGGAGGCAAAGGCTCCCAGCACAGGCAATAGAATAATGAGTCCTGGTGCCATAATAGGGTCGGTAACCCGGGTAGATGATAAAATTAATGACGGTTCCGCCTGTAACGGTTCCGGATAAAAGGCGGCTGAAAAAGCCTATCGCAGACTAGCACAATAATGCTTTGTTAACGGTCAAGGTGCGGCGTACTTTTGTCTCAAGTGCGTCATTCCTTGGCGGTACAGGCTATAGGCCATCAAGCCGGCGATAAGGTTACCGACCATTGCACCGGACATCAATCCGGTGAGACCGCTGAATTGTGCACCAGCCCAGAGTAATGGCAGGTAGCAGGCAAACAGCCTCAACGTGGAAATCAGCAGTGCCCGCATGGGCAGTCCCAGAGCGTTGTTGACCGACACCATCAACATGCACACGCCCAGACCGCTGTAACTCAGCGGCACCCGGAGCAGGTAGCTGATCAGGATATCCTGAACATCACCGTCCTTGGTGAACAGGGTAGCCACCAGTCCGGAGGCCGCCAGCCAGATCAGCCCCAGCACCAGTTGCCACACCACAATAAAGCGGACTGCGATGCGCACCAGCCGGCGGATGTTTTCCAGTTCGCCCGCACCCAGCATGCGGCCAATCATCGGTGGCATCGACATGGTCAGGGCCAGCACGACGACGATGGAGAAAAATTCCAGGCGGGTGCCCAGGCCCCAGGCGGCCACGGCGGCAGAGCCAAAACCGGCCACCAGCGCGGTTGCCAGTATGGCGGCCAGTGGTGGCATCAGCTGGCTGACCATGGCCGGCGCCATGATGCTGCCGAGTTGCCGGATGGTTTGGGCCAGCTGCAGCTGGATCAGGTCGAAGCGCAGCCACTGGCGCCGAAGCAGGGCCGGATAGACGATCAGGGCGCCCAGGCTGAAGGCAGTGATGGTGGCCCAGGCAGCGCCGGGCAGGCCCCAGCCGAAAACGAAGATGTAAAGATAGTCGAGGCCGATGTTGAGCAGGCTGGTGGCGATCATCAGGTAGCCGGGCAACCTGGTGTCGCCGTTGGATCGGCACACGGCGTAGCCGAAGTACACCAGGGCGCCGATCCAGGCGGAGATCAGCCAGGGTATCCAGTATTCGCGAATCAGCGGGCGGAGTTGCTGTTCTGCGCCGAGAAAGTTCAGGATGCCGGTTTGTATCAGCCAGACGGCAAGGCACAGGATCAAGACCAGGACGGCGCCAATGGCGACCACGAGACCGCCCAGGCGCTGGGCACGGAGGCTGTCGCCATTGAGCGGTGCATTGATTGATGCATTCTGGTCAACCGGCCCTCCGTTATCGCTGATAAAGACGACCAGGGTTTTTCC
>JAWOAO010000481.1:0-2948 GCA_046498485.1 Marinobacter sp.
TTGGACCAGTCACTTACCAGAGCGACCAGCCACCATCCTCTTCTTCCTCTTCGACCGCTTCTGCGGCAGCCTGAAGCTCAACAGCGCCTGCTGGCGGTACGCTCCCGACAACGGGCTGCTCCGTAGCGCCGGCGGCCTGCTGGACTGAAATCATCCCGAGGGCGCGCTCGGTAGGCTCATCCAGAACACCACTTGGCTGCAGGCCCTGTTCACGCTGAAAGCGCTCCAGCTCGGCCCGGGTGGTGTCGTCCAGCGCTGGGCTGACGTTCTCGATGTCATAGCCTGCGCCATACAGGGCATGCTTGAGCGCGACGACATCGTTGGCCTGGTTGGCCTGAGCCAGGCCGGTGGTTGCAAGAAGGGCAATGGTTCCGGCAGCGAAAGCTAGCTTTCGTAACGGATGACTGGACACGTTCATCGTTGACAACTGGGTTGCTCCTGATACCTCGAGGATATCGATCTATTTATTATTATGTGGCGCCTATCCCCACAAGCCCGGGCGACTGATTAACCCTAGCATATTTTAATCGCCCTTTGCCGAACCTGACTCACGTTCCGCAGAACCGGGCTGCGATTCTTCACTGAACTCGCGAATGAAAATGCCCCAAAACGCCATAAACAGCGCCGCCACTAACGGCCCCATGACAAATCCGTTGATACCAAACATGACGAGCCCGCCAAAGGTTGATAACAGCACCAGATAATCCGGAATTTTGGTATCACGACCTACCAGGATCGGGCGCAGCACGTTGTCTGCCAGGCCAATAATCACCATGCCATAAACCGACAGAATCAGCGCGGGCACTACGTCACCAACGGCGGCAAGGTAGACCGCCGCAGGTACCCAGACAATGGCTGCGCCAACGGCCGGTAACAGCGAGAAAATGGCCATCACCACCCCCCACAACAGCGCGGCATTGATACCCAGAATCCAGAAAATAAGCCCGCCCAGCCCGCCCTGGATAATCGCAATAAGCAAGTTGCCCTTAACCGTCGCCCGGGTAACTTCAGCAAACTTTGCCAATAGCAGACGCTCGCGCTCATCCCCCAGTGGCAGGGCCTTGATCAGCAACTCCACCAGTTGCTGGCCATCTCTGATCAGAAAGAACGCCAGGTAAACCATCAGCGCCAGACCCAGAAAGAACTGGAAGGTATTCTGACCGATGCCAAAAGCCTGTTTGGCAAGAAACTGACTCCCCCCCAGAAACGCACTGACCGCGCGATCCCGCACTTCCGCAAAGTTGATGTCAAACTGTGCGAGAAACCCCTGAATCGCTGGAAACGACTGGTTAATCTGATCGATGTATTCACCCGGCTGAATGTCACCATCCTGAATTTTCTGGTAGACACCAAGGCCCTCGGTGATCAGCGCCGCGCCCAGGCCCAGCACAGGAATGACCACGATGATAATGCACACAAGGAGGGTAATGATGGCGTTGGTATTTGGCCTCGGACCGAGCTTGCGGGTCAACCACTGCTGCACCGGATAGAAGATCAAAGCAATTGCGATGGCCCAGAAAATCGGGCCGAAAAAAGGCTTCATCAACAACGCAAAGGCGATGGAAACGCCCACCAGCATCGCCAGAAAAGTCCTTGTTTCAAGTTTTGCGTACATAACCGACAGGCCCTGATGCGATTAACGTCCGTCCGCGATGGAACGACGACAAGAAAGAACGACAGACTAACACGCCAGCGTGGTCACTATAGCCAACTTCAGGATATAGTTGCAGATTAACGATCAGCCAATTACAGGTTATGTTGTTGGATTCAGATACCTTTACAGTTGAAACTGCCCTTGAGGCCGCGGTAGAGCTCCAGAAAGTTCTGGCTGCCCGCACGCACCGCCGCAAGGTGATGGGGCACGAGATCCTCATTCCCGGCCAGCTCGGTGAAGCCTTGCATTTGCCGCGCACCCTCAACCGTTTGCGCAGCAAACAACAAAAACAACGCGACAAGGGCCTGGAAGATTTTCAGGAGCTGTGGCCCACGCTCTCCCGACTCACCCGCCAAAAGGTCATGGCAACACTGGGCTGGTACAACCCGAAAACCCTGGACTGGGAGGACAAACGGTCAAACCGCCGCCCCCTGGTCGATCCTGACGACTGATACGTATATCTGCTGAATCCGAAATCATTCAGGACTCTGTGGTGACTTTGAACTGTCACACTTTGACTTTATGTTCGAGGTATCAGGAGGATTTTATGACAGATGACATTCCCTACACCGCCATTCTGGCAGAAGGCAGCGCCGTGCCGACGCTGCTGTGCGGACATTGCCAGTCCATGCTTTCCAGAAACCGGATCTTCGGCAACCAGAGCGATGCTTACCAGGACATTCACTGCAACACTATCGGTCTATGCTCGGCGGATGATTGCGGTGCCGTAAACTGTTGTGATGATGCGCTGACCAGGATCGATAACCCTGAACGTCGCTTCGGCATCGCATCCTGATTCAAACCGGCAACGCACTGTTACGCAACTTACACACAGCAATTTTCCATCTGATCTATTCTGGCTTCCGAAGATTGTTGTAAAGACAGTCACGCAACCAATCAGCCAGGACAGTCGATGGCATGCGTATTCTGAGAACCGACGAAGCCCGCTTCGCGGAGCTTCCGGATTATCCTTTTTCCCCTCATTATCTGGACGTCGAGCCGGGCCTGAGAATGCACTATGTAGACGAAGGCCCGAGAGACTCGGCCCCGGTGCTGATGCTGCACGGAGAACCCTCCTGGTCTTACCTTTACCGACATATGATTCCACTGGTGGCGCAAGCAGGGCACCGCGTGCTGGCGCCGGACCTGGTAGGTTTCGGCAAATCCGACAAACCCGCCAGCGTGGACGACTACAGCTACGAGCGCCACATACATTGGCTTTCCCAATGGCTGACAACACTGGACCTGAAAAACATCACTCTGGTTTGCCAGAACTGGGGCTCCTTGCTGGGCC
>JAWOAO010000051.1:0-3841 GCA_046498485.1 Marinobacter sp.
GGCTCGCTAAGCTCCCCCATGCGAACCCAACGGGCCAAGGCGCTTGCGACCTCAACTTGTGTCAAATGGCTTATCAGAACCGGCCTGGTCTGCGATTCAAGCAAGGCTTGAGCGCTATCGCTGGCTGGACCCACAAGCTCGTGTCATCGATGTGGTAGATCGCAGGCTGAAAACCAATTTTCGTTGCGAAAGGCACCGACTGACAACTACACTCGGGACTCGGCCAATAAAGGATTGTGAGCCACCCTATGAGCGTTGGAATAGCCTGGAAAAGACCGTCTCTGAACACATTTTTCCATGCCATTTGCGCCACCCTGGCGCTCATTTTGCTATCGTTACCCGCCTGGTCGGCCGCCAATCAGACCGTATCCGTAGGCATCGTTGCTGACAACAAGCCTTACTCCTTTATCGAGGGTCGCACCCCGTCGGGTTTCTCTATCGACGTGCTCCGGGAAGCGGCCAAGCACGCCGGCCTGACCCTGGACTTTCGCGCTGGCACCTGGCCAGAGATCTTCGCGGCTTTCCAGCGTGGTGACATCGATGTGATCGACGGCATCTCCTATCGGGAAGAGCGGGCGAAAACCATTCAATTCACCGAGCCCTACCACATCCGTCAGACCTACGTGATGCATGATCCGGCGAACCCGCTAACGGATGCCAGTTCTCTGGAAGCGCTCGCCACTGCCCGCATCGGGGTGGTCCGGGATGTCTATTACTATGATGTGCTCATCGACGCCGGCGTTAAGATCACCACCTCTGATTCTATGCCCAGCCTGGTGCGAGCCCTCGCCTTCGGCTGGGTGGATGGCATCATCGGGCCGGAGCTGAGTCTCAACTACTACGCCAACCAGGCCGGTTTCCGGTTTCTGGACATTGTCGGCCCCGCGCCTCTGGGCGAGTCGGCCCGGCAAGACCTTCGCGTTGGCGTGCTGAAAGGCAACGATGAACTGTTCAGGGTGATCAGCGAAGGGCTGAAGGCCGTTCCTGAAGCTCGCATTGCCGAGCTGTTTGAGCGCTGGCAGGAATTCGGCAGCGCCGGCATTGCCGAGCCACAGGAATTCAGTCTCAGCGTTGCCCACCAGGCTTACGTTAGCGAAATTGGCCCGGTCAGGGTTGGCTTCGGGGGGGATTACGCTCCCTTCAGCTTCCAGGATGCGGGCATGCTGCAGGGCCTGGCCATCGATGTGATGAATCGGATATCCGATCTCACCGGCCTGCAGGTTGTGCCCGTGGCAGGGCAATGGTCGGAGCTGCGCGACATGTTCCTGGCCGGTGATATCGACGTCATAGCCAATCTGTCGAGAACCGCCAGGCGAGTGGAGAACACCGGCTTTACCCGTCCGTACCACATCATACCCCACGTCGCCTTTACCCGGGATGAAAGCCTTATGTTCAATACCCCCGGAGACCTGAAGGGGCTGGACGTAGCCATCGGCTCGGGAATCTACTACGAAGACGCCTTCCGCGAACAGCTGGGCGAAAGCCTGGTTTCTTTCACCTCTCATCGTGCCATGTTTCAGGCCCTGGCAGAGGGCTCCGTGGATGTCGCCCTGGCGGCGCTGCCCAGCGGCAACTACTGGATCAGGGAATTACGGGTGACCGGCGTGACCATCGCCGGAGAAATAGAACTCGGTGGCATGTCCGGCGAAGACCTGCGTTTTGGTGTTCGTCCTGCCCTTGAACCGCTCGCTTCCATTATGGATGCGGCACTGGCTGCCATCAGCCCGACAGAAATGCGAACCATCGAAAACCGCTGGCTCGGCGCCTCTGACAGCCCCCGTCCAACCGCTGACGTCGGCCCACTGACCTTCACCGATGCCGAACAGGCGTGGCTGGAAGAGCGTAACCAGCAGCTGACACTCTGCGTTCATCCGGACTGGCTTCCCCTGGAGGCGCTCAATGACGACAATAAACACATTGGCATTGCCGCCGACACCTTCGCCCTGTTCTCCGAGCGTTCTGCCATAGAATTCTCCCCCTATGTTGTTGTGCAAGCCTGGGCCGACTCGGTCGACGCGGCCAGGAGCCGCCGGTGCGATCTTTACTCTATGGCGATGAAAACGCCGGAACGTCTCGAATACATGAGTTTCACCGACCCTTATATGCGGACTCCAAGTGTGCTGCTGGGACGGATAGAGACGCCGTTTATCAATAACCTTGACGATATGGGGCGCCGGCCGATTGGCGTTGTGGAGGAATACGCCTTTCTGGAACTACTCAGGACAACAAACCCCGGTCTTAATCTGGTAAAGGTCCGCAATGAAAAAGAAGGGCTGCGGAGGGTTCAGGAACGCGAACTGGCAGGCTATATAGGTACCTTGTCCACGGCCAGCTATAACATGCAGGAGTTGGGACTGGCGGATCTGAAAGTGCTGGGTCGGGTCCCCACAGACTTGTCCCTTGCGGTGGGCACCCGAAATGACGAACCTGAACTGCTCAGCATTATGCAAAAGCTGGTTGCCAGCCTGACGGAACAAGAGCGTAAAACCATCGAGCAGCAATGGGCCGGCATCCAACTCGAACAAACGGTGGATTACACGCTGGTGTTCCAGTTAATCATCGGTGCCATGGTTGTTCTGGGCGTGCTGTTTTACTGGAACCGCAAACTCAACCGGCTGAACCGGGAACTCGCTACGGCCAATGACCGCCTTGCCCACCTCAGCGTCACCGACGACCTGACCCAGCTCGGCAACCGCAGTTATTTTAACCAGGAGTTCAACACGAGTTTTCACTGGTGCCAGCGACACCAGGTCGGTTTCGCCGTTGCCATGGTGGATGCAGACCACTTCAAGACCATTAACGACACCTATGGCCATGATGCGGGTGACAAATGCCTGGTTGCACTGGCCGATACCATGCGCGATCATTTCCGCCGCGACACCGACCGCCTGACCCGGTTCGGCGGTGAGGAATTCGTGATTTTTACCAGCTTCGGTGACCGCGACGAGCTGATTTCCCGCCTGGAGAGCTTCCGCGAGGGCCTGGCCAGGCAGGCCATCACCTGCAACGGCCAGCAAATCAGTTTCACCATCAGCATTGGCCTGGCCACCGGCATTCCGCAAAAAGACAGTTCTCCTGCGAAATTTCTTCGCCTTGCCGACGACGCGCTCTATGTTGCCAAACAGAGCGGCCGCAACCGACTGAAAACCCTGTCTATTGAGGATGGTGATTAACTGGTAAAAGGCTACTGGCCACCACCTCAACAATCCAGAACCGCGCTGTCAGTCGCCAGCTCGGGCGCGAATTTCCCAATACCTTGCCCGCTCCGGGCTCTCTTGCACGCCTTTCCCCATGCGGTAAGCTCTTGCAACCTGCTCCATGGCGATCCGGTCGCCGACTTCAGCTGCGCTCCGATACCAGCCGAAGGCCTTGCTGTCACTCTGAGCTACTCCTTTGCCCTCCGAGTACATGTTGGCCACGTTCAGCATGCCCTGACGGTTTCCATCTTCGGCGAGTGCAAGATAGCGCTCGAAAGCCTGATCATATTGGCCCATTTTGTAAACTGCGTAGGCTTCCAGCGTTCTGATCATGTCCCGAGCAACGCGAAGTTGGTCGTCTGACGCCGAGGCTGTTGTGGCGTGAGGTGCCAGCGCGATTAATACCGTGAGTGCCATCGTCTTGAGAGCATGCCTGTAGGATTGCATGACAGCTTCCGTTTCTGGTGTCGTGATGAAGAGTTGGCCACTCCACGCTAGCAGGGCTGGTTGGTATCGGAAATTGTACCGCCATCCGGCGGAGTTCGAATTTCTGCACCTTGCCGTTCGCGGTCAGCGGCATGGCGTCGATGACGTGCAGGTGACGCGGCATCTTGTGGCGTGCGAAGGTCGCCTTGCACCAGTCC
>JAWOAO010000060.1:0-8390 GCA_046498485.1 Marinobacter sp.
GGCCGCGGACGAATTCGTTGACCACGCCGGTGAAGCGGCGTGTAGGCTCGCCGTCTTGCCACACCACCAGATCCACTGGTTGTTCCAGTATATCCGCGGCCTGTACATCCGGATCGGTGCTGGCCAGCTGCACGCGGCCGTGGAACAGGCGGGAAAGGCTTTCGGTCAGCGTAAAGCCAACAACCGCGAAATGATCTGAGGGGAATTCGCCTACACGGGCGGTAAACTGCAATCCGCTTGCCTGGAGCATGCCTTCGGTCCCTGAAGAGTGAACGTGTCCGTTTCAGCCAGCACCATCCAGGCGCTGGCTCTGGTCAACCCGGGCACAGCGGCCCGGATTGACGGCGCACAGTTTAATACAGGCTGCGGGGTATGCGGTACCCCGAGAGCAGCTGCAGTGTGAACGGGTTGGTATTACTGGCCGCATGCAGGCGGTAGCGCATCTCGCCGTCGTCCACGGTGAACTTCACATCCACGGCGTTGCTGCTGACCCCGGCAATGTCGGCCTTATCCAGCAACCGGAACAGGGCCCAGGGGCCGCTCTCGGAAATGCTGCGGGGTGAGCGATTGACCTGGATTGGCACCAGGGTGATGCGGCTTTCTACCGAGTCCCGCAGGGTGTTGGGCCATACCAGCGGTATGCTCTGGCGCGGGCCATGGGAGAACTCCACCAGCTGGCCATCAAGGTTCACCACCGCCCGGCGCTTGTTGTTGGTCAGGTTCAGGGGCTCGAGCGCAAACTCGACGTCCAGGGTGCCACCGCGGGTGAAGAAGGCCTGGCGAATCTGTTTGGCGCGCTCCAGCGACGCCACCACATCACGCCGGACCAGGCTGGCCCGACGGGCATCGCCCACGTGCTCGGGATGGTCCTCCAGGAACAGCTTCAGGTTGTCATTGTAGAAGGTCTCAAGAACGCCGTCCGGGGCGAAGAAGCGCTCAAAATCCTGCAGCGCGGCATCGCGACCGGCACCGGCGGTGAACGGGTAATGTCGGGCCAGGTTCTGCTGGAACGGCTGGTACACCTCGCGGTACCACTCACGCTCCAGCTGCGCCACCGCCCGGTCCAGCAGCACGCGCCAGCTCTCCGAGGCCAACCGGTTCAGCACCCGGTTGAGTGGTTCCGGCTGATGACTGGACATCCGCTGCAGGGTGAAAATAGGGTCGGCGCCCTGCAGGCCCATGCGGGCGCGGGCGGCGCTGAGTGCTGCTTTGCCGGCGTCTGGCGATTCCTGGATGTTGCGCAGGTATTCGTGCAGTTCGCCCACCACCAGCATGATCTCGTCCAGTCCCGAAGGCTGCTCACCCTGTTTGCGGGTGAGCCGGTTCAGATCGGCAAACTGCCGCTCGATGTCCTGCAGCATGCGAAAGTGCGGCGACTGCTCAAGCAGCCGGCGGGCGGCGTCGGCCTCGCCGTCGCCGACCGGAATCAGGCGGGTGTTGGCCTGCACCTGATCGAGCAAACGGGCCAGGGGTTGATGGCCACTGGTCAGGCTTTCCAGAATGCGCACGCCGTGATTCAGATCCTCAAACCGGTTGATGTCTACCCGGCTGACGGCAGTGCGCCAGGCGTTGGCGTAATGTTCGGCGTAGAGGGTTTGCAGGCTGGCCAGCAGTTCCGCTTCATCGGCCTTGCTGAAATCGACATCGTTGCGACGACCCAGCACCCAGGCATCCACCAGGGCCAGCTCGGTTACCGATCCGGATTTACGCAGGAACCATTGCTCCAGGCCGTCCCGGGTTAGCAGGGCCGGAATGGACAACGGATCCTCGGCCGAGGGCAACTCTTCCGGCAGCGGCTCGCCGTAGGCGTCCATGCGGTTGAACACCGTGGTGAACGCCGGCCCTGAGCTGCGCGCCAGTTCCAGCGGGGTCTGGAAATCGCGATTGGCCTCGGCTTGCAGGTCCCGATAGACGCGATCCGGCGTGCTGGTACGACCCAGCTCGTGCTGAGCCCACTGCACACTGCTGCGGAACGGTGCCAGCGCCATGGTCGCGGACTGGTCACCTACGTCCGCCATGCCCGCCAGGTTGGTGTGCGCCATGGCGTATTGCAGGTGGCCATGCAGCCGGTTTTGCACATCGCGCTGGCCCGGGAAACGGGTCTGCCAATAGTCGCGCATGTAGGCGGCGACAATGTCGGTGCGGCGGCCGCCAGCGTCGTACAGCATGCGCAGCACCCGCAAGTGTTCAAGGCGTTCGGTGCTGTGGTCGGGCGCCCGGCTCATGTCTTCCATAACACCGAACATCAATGCCGGCAGGTACTGATACGCCAGCATGTCGACATAGGCGGCCTCCACTTCCGGCCCGACTTTGTGGCCCTGATACAGGCCCATATCGGCCACCAGGCTCCACTCGTTGCGATAGTCACCGAACGCCAGGGTCGCTCCGCGCAATTGGTCCAGCGGTTGCAGCAGGTTGCGACCGGTGCTGTCGGGCTCATAGCCCACCGGCTGCCAGTTGTTCAGGAACGACTTGACCCGATTCTCTACCTGAGTGGCGGCCTCGGCATTCTGGACAAAGTAGTGCTGCCAGCCGGCGGTGATGCCGGCCCCGGCAAACAGGGCGACGACCGCCGCAACTGCGACCTTGCGCTGGCGCTTTCGTACCACCTTGCGGTTGTCTCCGGCCAGGCCGGCTTCCGGATAGATTACGTCGGGGAACAGGCCCTTGGTGAACAGGCTGGCGGACTGGCCCCCGTGCTGGGCCGGCTGGATGGGAGCGGTCATCTGATAGTTGCGGGCGGCTGCGGCGACAAAGGCGTCTTCCGGCACGCCTTCCTGCAGCACCGAGGTGAAGTAGGTGCCGCGCACCAGGGCCGGGGTGGAGAAGGCATCGGCCGACAGCAGATCGGTCAGCAACTGCTCCATGGCCGGCTTCAGGCCCGCCAGCTGACGGGTAAAGGAATAGGCCGCCGCCCGGTCTTCACGGTCACGGTTATCGGCCAGCACATCCGGCAGGCGCTGGCCCAGCTCGTCCACCATCCGGGTGTAACGGTCGGCAAACTGTTCCAGCCATTGATCGTAATCCTGCCGGCTGTCGAGGCGAAAGGTGAAACCCAGTGCCTGGTCTTTTTCGGCTTTCGACAGCGAACGCACAAACGGCGCGAATCCGTACATCAGGTCCATTTTGGTGAAGGTGATGTAGACCGGCAGGCGCGAACCCAGTTGCTCCATCAATTCCCGCAGGCGGGTGCGCAACACAATGGCATGGGCTTGCCGTTGCTGCTCGCTGGACGTGCTCAGGCGCGCCAGATCCAGCGCCAGGATGACCCCGTTCAGAGGGCGCTGCGGGCGGCTGCGTTCCAGCCAGCCGATGAAGTGGTTCCACAGCCGGTTCTGGATTTCGCCGGTGGCGCCCTCACCCTGGTTCTGGCTCAGCAGTTCACCGTCCGGGTCGATCAGTACCCCGTGATCGCCAATCCACCAGTCGAAACCGAACGGATTGCGGTCACCGCGGTTGTTACGGGTAACGTTGGTGAGGGTGTAGGTTTGCCCTGAGCGCTGGATCAGGCTGGTTTTGCCGGCACCTTCCAGGCCCATCACCAGATACCAGGGCAAACGATACAGCCCTTTGCGCCCGGGCAGATTGCTCTTCAGGGCCTGTAACTGGCGGTCCAGCAGACGTTGCTGGCGCCGCTCCATAGGCAGGATCGGATCTTCCTGTTCCTGCTGCTGCTCGGCTTTGGCCCTGTTGACCTTGCCCAGGCGGCGGGCCAGCGCCATACCCCAGAACATCACCACCAGCAGAACCACCCCCAGGGTGACCAGCGCCCGCATCTGCCATGCCAGCAGCGGGAATTCCCCGTTGATTTGCCAGCGCGGCCCGAGCCACCAGGTGGCTATCAGCAAGGCAATCAAGGCCAGCGCCAGGGTGACCGGAGCGGCGTTACGGAGGTGAGGCAGCAGCAGCCGACCGATGAATAATGCTTTTCTCCACATGGTTTCCATTCCTGCGTTTGAGGCGTGCGGGCGTTACGCCAGTCGTTCCAGTTGTTTGATCAGGCCCGGTTCCCAGTCTTCCAGAGCCAGTCCACGGACCTGCGCGTGCAGGTCCTGAATCTGTTGCGCGGCCATGGCTTTCAGGCCGGTTGCTTTCATCAGTCTGGCCGTCGCCAGGCGCCAGTACAGCCGCTCCCGGGGCTCGCGGGCATCGGCCAGGCCCTTTTCCAGCAGCTCCAGGGCTGCCGGCAGCTTGGTCTGCCGCGCCAGTTCCAGCGCGCTGTCCAACGCCTGCTCCCAGGGGCTGGCACCGCCGCCGGTGCCTTTGCCCGAGGCCGGTGTGGTGTGCATCCAGTCGGTCGCGTCGTCACTGAGAAACGGCGTGTTGTTGTTGAAGGTCAGTTGCGCCAGTTGCGGCAGTCGCTCGACAAACGCTTTCAGTGCCTCCCGGATGGCTTCGGCGCAGTCGTTGTTGCCGAGGGCCTGGGCGACGCGGGCACTCAGCCAGTGGCCATCGAGCCAGAACGGGCTGACCGACAGGCTCTGTTCGATGCGTTGCCAGAGATCGCTGTCCGGCGCTTTTTCCAGGGCTTCTTTGTATTCGACCACCCGATCGGTGCTGATCGCGGCCAGGTCGGTGCGCTTGCCATTGCGGGTCGGCGGCAGGCTGGTGATGCTTTGCCAGATGGCATATCGGCGGATCTGGTAGCCCAGCGGATTATTCGGCTCGGTGCTGGTCAGCAACTCGGCCACTTTGAACAGGCTCTGGCGGGTGGCCCGTTCATTGCACGGGTCCAGGGTGAGGCTTCCCAACGCGGCCGGGGCGCTGTTGGTACTGGCTGCGGCTGCCGTTGGCGCAGACTGGCCCGGGCCGGTGTCGGCCGGACCGGATCCGGAGGTCGCCGGGCTGGCTGAGCCCTGATCCAGCTTGGGCAGCTTCTGTACCTGCCGTTTCAGGTCAAACAGAGGGTCATCCGGCAGGCCCCGCTGTTTAGTCTGGTCATCCAGTTTTGCGAGCAGCTCCAGGCAGAACTGCCGGCCATCGCCGACGCTGGCGTCAAAACCGAGACCGTCAACGCTCTTGATGGCACGCTGCAGCATTTGCGTGAACAGCATCTTGCGGGCGCGCTGGCCTTTCGCTCCCGGGTAGGGCCAGGCCTGCTGCCACCAGCTGTCCAGTACCCGGTGCAGCAGGAACAGGGACAGGGCGAAGCGCTCGCCGTCGCCGCCCCGCTGCAGACTGAGCATCAGGAAGCCGAGCACCTTGAGATCCTTGCTGCGGTCCGCCAGCAGTTTCAGCGCTTCGCTTTCGACCCTGTGCCAGTTGATGTCGTTGTGGGCGAGCGAACCCACTTTCATCACTTCGTCTTCCAGAAATTCCAGCACGCTGTCATCGGCCAGGCTTTCGCCCACCCCGGTTTCACCCGAAATGACCGCGAGCACCTGTTCTACGTAGGGGTGTTGCTCAATTACCTGCATGATCAGCCCCTCACCAGCCACAGGCCTGACGCAGCGGCCGGATGGCCTGTGCGTAGCCGCTCAAGTCGAACAGCAGGCCGTCCAGTTCCGGGGCATCGGCATCCAGCCGGGCATCGGCCTGGCCGACAATACCCTGCACCATCCGGATCGCCGGCAAGCCCCGGCCAGCACTGACCACCAGGCCTTCATCGCGCACCCGCCAGTCGGCACGTTCCGGCCCCAGCGTCACCTGCACCCGTTCACGGTTCAGCGGCTTTGGCAGCATCACCGTGAGTTCGGTGATGTTGTTATGGCATTGCAGGGCCAATACCGGGCGTGGTGGCTGCACACCCAGCGCGGTGATGGTCACCAGATGGCCTGCGGCCGCGCCGGTGTCCCGATAGATCACGCCGGAGGCATCCTCCGCGCCGGCCTGGGCAAACACCCGGCGCCAGCGTTCGGACTGGTTGACCTGCGGCGGCCGCTGACTGCTCTCGTAGCGGGCCAGAGGCGTGGCAAACACCTCATCAAAGCACGCCAGTCGTTGCAACCGGTTAGGCTCTTCGGTGCAGGTTTCGGCTTCGCTCAGGCGCAGGTCGGCCAGGCCGGGGCTGCTGGCCACCAGCAAAGCCAGGCCAAACAGTTGGCGCCGGGTTCGGTCGTTCAGAGTCATAGGTCAGTTACCTGATACTTCAGACATTTATGGGCCAGGGTGCGCTTGGGCAGGCCCAGACTCTCGGCCGCCTGGGCGCGGTTGCCGCTGTATTGGCGCAGGCGTTCGCGGATGATGGCGGTTTCAAAAGCCTGGGCAGCGGCCTTGAGGTCACGGATATCGTCAGCCACCGGTACCCCCGAAATGGTTTTGGGTTCCACCTCGGCGGTCATCGACTGGCCAGGATCGGCGAACAGGTCGTCCAGGCGCAGCACTTGCGGCTGGATGTCGTCACCGACTGGCGTTTGCAGGCAGGCCAGCTCGACGATGTTGCGCAGTTCGCGCACGTTACCGGGGAAGTTGTAGCCTGCCAGCGTGTGCAGCGCGTGGCTGCTGATGCCCAGCGGGCCACTGCCTTCGCGTTCGGTATACAGGCGGATGAAATGACGGCTCAGGGCTTCCAGGTCTTCGATGCGTTCGCGCAGGGCAATCACCCGCAGCGGGAACTGGCTGAGGCGGTAGAACAGATCCCGGCGGAACGCGCCCTGTTCAATGCTCTGCTGCAACGGCTGGTGGGTGGCGGCCACCAGGCGGAAATCCGAGTGCTGTTCTGCACGAGCCCCAAGAGGGCGGAATTGCCGGCTTTCCAGCACCCGCAGCAGTTTTGACTGCAGCGCCATCGGCATGTCGCCGATTTCGTCCAGGAACAGGGTGCCGCCGTTAGCCTGGGCCAGCAGGCCTTCCTTGGCCTGGTCGGCGCCGGAGAAGGCGCCTTTGCTATGGCCGAACAGTTCGCTTTCGAGCAGGGTGTCCGGGATGGCAGCACAGTTGACCACCACCATGGGGCCATTGGCCCGCTCGGACATGTCATGGATGCCGCGGGCCACCACGTCTTTGCCGCAGCCGGTTTCGCCCTGGATCAGCACCGACAGCTGGCTGCCGGCCGCGCGCACTACCTGGGTGCGCAGGTGGACCATGGCTTCGGAGTTGCCGACCAGGGTCTGGGCCAGTTGCGTGCAGCGCTGACGCAGGGTTTCGGCGTCGTGCAGATGGTCCAGGGAGCGTTTGAGCAGGCGCCGTTGCCAGACCTGATCCCGGCTTTGCAACTGGCTGATCCACTGATGCACCAGCAGGTGTTTGATGCCGGTGTACAGCGGCTGGCCCACGATGCGGTGCCAGTCCGGGTCTTCGCCACACAGGACCAGCATGCCGAGGGTGCGGCCGTCGTGGCCGGTCAGCGGTTCGAGCCAGAGGCTGAGGGGGCGGTCGCTGGCGTCGAACAGGGTCTGGAAGCCGGGGTGGTCGAGGCGGTAGCTGGCGGCGCGGGTGAGCGCCCGGGACTGGCCGGTTTGCAGCACGTGGGCGAACGGGTGGCTGAAGTCGCCGCAGTCGAATTCGCTGGCGTCACCGAGCTGGCCACAGTGCAGGGTTCGGCCGCTGAGGTCGAGTTCGAGGGCCCAGCATTTGGTGAGGCCGAAGGCTTTTTCGAGCTGGCGGGTGGCGGTGTTCAGCAACGCAGGCAGGGTGTCCTGTTTGATCAGTGCCACCGCCAGGTCTATGCCGGTGTGCAGTTCCTTCTGCATCCGTCCCATGCTTTCCATCCCAAAATGATTACTAAGGCGATCGTCGCCCGCGCACCCTGCGGGGCGGCTTTCCAAAACACGCTGTGAATACATCCGTGTACGCTCCGCTCCGCCATCCATGGCTCCGCAGGGTTTTGGAAAGCCACCCCGCAGGCTACGCTATGTTTCAGTTTTCCTCAGGCAACAACGCCTGTGAACTTGTTCTCGGTAACACCCAGAGTGACCTTGATCACCGGCTCCCTGGCCGCCAGTTTTTCCAGCAACGCCAGGGACACCGGCGGCAACAGCTCACCTTCGATGATCGATTCCAGCATCCTCGCGCCGTTTTCGCTTCGGGTGGCGCGGCTTCGGATGGCCTCGACCAGGCCGTCTTCCAGTTCCACGTCAGTGTGGTAACGGGCTTTGATCTGCTCGGCCAGGCGCTGGAGTTTGTCGCCGACGATGCGGTTGAGGGTGTCTTCGCCCAGGGGCAGGTAGGGCACCACTTCCATTCTCGCCAGCAGGGCCGGTTTGAAGAAGTTGGCCAGCTCCGGGTAGAGGGCTTGTTCGATCCGCTCCGGTGTGTCGGCGTGGCGAACGATGGTCTGGTAGCCGAGGTTGGAGGTGAGGAAGAACACCACGTTTTTGCAGTCGATCAGGCGGCCTTCGCCGTCGGCCAGTTCGCCTTTGTCGAAGGCCTGGTAGAACAGGTTGAGGACTTCCGGGTGGGCTTTTTCGACTTCGTCGAGCAGCACGACCGAATAGGGCTTCTGGCGGATG
>JAWOAO010000005.1:0-8467 GCA_046498485.1 Marinobacter sp.
TGACGATAACCGCCTTAACGATGGCCTGGGCGTAGGGCTCCTTATCCAGTTTGAAGACAAAGCTCTTATCGATTTTGATTTCGTCGAAAAAATAGTCATTCAAATGCGCCAGTGACGAATAGCCTGTTCCAAAATCATCCAGAGACAGGCGAACCCCCATTGCGCTGAGGGCTTCCAGATCACGCTTCAAAGCCTGACTGTGTTGCTCGAAGACGCTTTCAGTAATCTCCAGGGTCAGCATCTCAGGGGCGACGTTGTAGTCGGTCAGTGCTTTACGGACTTTGTCCGGAATAGAGCCAAGCTGGAACTGGATCAAGGACAAATTGATCGATATATGGGTGACGGGAAGCCCGGCGTCACGCCAGGAGCTGATATCGCGGCATGCCTGACGTAACACCCAGTCTCCTATAGGTCCGATAAGCTGACTTTGTTCCGCCAGTGGGATGAACTGGCCCGGCGAGATAAAGCCTGCTTGCGGATGATTCCAGCGCAGCAGGGCTTCCGCCGCGACGATGCAACCACTCGCCAGATCAACCTGGGGTTGGTAGTAAAGCGCCAGTTGATCGGCCTCAATGGCGTGGCGTAGCTTGGTTGTCATATCCACGTTTTCGCGGGTCTGGTGCTCAAGGGCTTTCGTGTATTGGGTCCAGGTCAGCGCTGGATTATGCTGGCTTCGATGCATCGCCAATGCGGCGTCGGTCATCAGCTTTCGGGCATCGCCTGCACTGCTACGGATCCGTGCGTAGCCGAAAGACGCCTCGACATGAAAGGCAAAGCCTCTGATTTCAAACGGCACACCGAAGACTGCCGCCATACACCTGCGCAATTGGTGCGAAGAACGCTGGTTTGCAAGCGGTGCAAGCACGGTGAATTCGTCACCACCGGTGCGCGCAATCAGGCCACTGTCACCTATCTCGGCCGCCAAACGACGGGCGACCTCGCGCAGCACCTCATCCCCGATGTCATAGCCCTGGGTGTTATTGATTTCCCGGAGTGCCTTGACGTCGACAACCACGACCGGGCTCGCCGGATGCAGATTCTTCTCTTTGAGGCGCTCGTCCAGGCGTTGGGCGAAGCCTTCCGAGGAGAGAAGGCCGGTCAGCCGGTCCTCATAAGCGGCGCGCTCAACTTCTTCGCGTGCGTATTTGAGTTCAGTGGTGTCGGAAAAGGCTGCGATGACACGAAGGTCATCGCCTTCACCATACGAGCCCAGACCCACATCAAGAGGAAACCGGGTTCCGTTTTTGCGTACGCCTTCTACTTCACGGTTCGGGCCCATCCGGCGCACCACCGGATTTTCCAGGAAGGCTGCGCGCATATGTTTATGCTCCGTCCGGACCGAAGAGGGAACGAATGCGTCAACAGACATGCCGGTTATTTCCTCCGGCGAGCAGTCAAATAATAGCCCCGCCTGGGTATTCGCGAGCGTGATGTTGCCCTCTTTGTCGACCACAATCATGCCAGTGGGCGCTGCGTCGATAATTCGCTGTAGATCCGTTTCAGCGCGTTTCAACTCGGTGATTTCCTGAGAGGCAGCAATCCATTCGGTGAGCTTGTTTTCGTCATCGAATACCGGCGTTATGCGGTCCAGAAACCACCTCGGAGATAGGCTTTGGGCCGGTAACTGATAGACGACTTCAAACGGAGCCACGTTTCTGAGCGCTTCGACCCAGCCCTTGCGAAAAGCTTCCGCAGCTTCCGGCGCCAGCGCGCCACGGATCGTTGCCAGATCCAACGGATCGCTCGACGGTGACAGCCCGGCCAGCTCTAACCATTTCTCAGGCACGTCTATGAGCTCGCCTTCCGCATTCATAAGCCATATATAGCTCGCTTGCGTGTCAATCATGCTTTCATAGCGACGCTTTTGCCGTGCCAGCGATTCGAGGGCTGAGTGCTCTCTGGAGACATCGAGCTGGATACCAATGATGTGAGACAGGGTGCCATCATTGGTGCGGATAGCCCGAAGCTTGACCCGGTTCTCAAAAGACTCGCCGTTTTTGCGAAAGTTGGTCACCACAGCGGTGCAGTCGGTACCGCGGGCGAGGGCGTTACGCATTACGCGAAGGCCAGATTGATCTCGAAGCCCACCCTGAAGGAAGCGGCAGTTGCGACCCAACAATTCCGCTCTGGAATAACCCGTCATGCGCTCATACGCGGCATTGGCATAGATTAACGGTGTGTCGGCAAGGTTGGGGTCCGCGATGGTGACACCGCATTCGATTTGCGCAAAAGCCGCCGCCAAAAAAGGCGCTTGTCTTAGCACCATCAGTTCATTGGCGGTTTCTGTCGTCAGGGCGTGGACGAGCGCCACCGTGCGCTCGCAATCGTTCGAATGCTTGCCTGCGAAGGCAATGACCGTGTTCAGTGATTGTTGATGGGGGATGCTCAGGGGCTCAACAGCAATGAAGGCAGCTTCGGCCAGTGCTGTATCGAAGGGCGGTGCTTCGGTCCGGGGAATTCCGTCAGCCAATGTCGCCTGAACGCTGTCAAGCGTCACTAACAGCTTCGCGGCGTCTGGGTCGCCGACGAGATGGCTCGGAGCATCTCCATCTTTGACAATAACCGCCACGCAAACCACTGAACAAACCATGGCTAACGCCTCGGTGAGATCAGTGAACAGCTCGTTGTTGTCTGGCGGTCCTGCCATGCATTGCCCCTGATAATAGTTCGATCAAAATCGCGGATTATGAATTATGAAGAACAACATTGCCGGTCTGTTACCGCACAAACGGAAGTCGGCTGCTCCTGATAATGTGCTATCAACGAACATTTGTGAAGAGGTTGGCGGCTCAGAAACCACGTTGGAAGCTGACCATATCTCACCAAGGAGGTTTATCGATATGAAGCTGGCCCACTTTATCCGGACGGAAACAGAGCAATTGCTCGAAGACTGGGAACAAGCCGTACTGGTCATTGCCCCGGAATTGAAGGGTGAAGGCAGCGATGCCCTGAGGGATCATGCCCGTTCGATGCTGGAGTTCATTTGCCAAGACCTCGTGACCTCCCAGACCAAAGAAGAGTCGGCACGCAAGGCCCTTGGCAATGGCCAGGTCGCCGCTTCGGGCATCGGTGGAGAGCATGGCGCGGAACGTTTCCGGCAGGGTCTGTCGATACTTCAGATGGTACAGGAACTGCGGGCCCTGCGGGCTCGGGTTACCAAGGCGTGGGGCGATGAACAGGGGGGCCTTACCACCAAAGACATTGATGAACTGGTGCGGTTCAACGAGACCATCGACCAGTTGATTGCCAACTCGGTGTCCAGCTTCTCAGCTCGCAAAGATCAGGAAACCCGCCTGATTGAAACCATACTGAAAGCCTCCCTTGACCCCGCCGCCATATTTGATCCCGAAGGCAAGCACCTGTTTATCAATACGGCGATGGTCGATCTGGTCAATGCGCCGCACCAGGGCATTATTGGCCAAACGTCACTTGAGCTGGGTCTGGATCTGGCCGCAGAGTTGCACGACGCGATCATCACTACCGTTACCACGGGCCAGACTCAACGCAGGGAGTTTCATCACTGTTTACCCTCAGGCCGTGAGTTGTATTTTGACTGCCAATTTGTGCCGGTCTTTAACCACCAGGGTGAAGTTGAAGCTGTCGTCAAGACGTCTCGGGACATTACTGAGCGCAAACAGACTGAGTATCAGGTCTGGCGAAACGCCAATTTTGATGCGCTCACCGGCCTGCCCAACCGGCGGCTGTTCCTTGACCGGCTTGAGCAGACCCTGCTGGAGTCACAACGAAAGGGCAGTTTCTTTGCCCTGCTATTCATCGACCTGGACCGCTTCAAGCAAGCCAACGACCAGCTCGGCCACGAGGCCGGTGACCGGCTTCTGGTGCAGGTGGCCGAACGGGTAAGCATGGATGTCCGGGCCACGGACACCGTGGCTCGTCTCGGCAAAGACGAATTCACCCTGATCTTGAAGGAAACCGGCGGAGAGGGTGCGAAGCAAGCCGCCAAGGCGCTGCTGACCAGTATCGAACGGCCGTTTGACGTAGATGCTCACCAGGTACACATTTCCGGCAGCATCGGCCTGACGATTTTTCCTGATGACGGCAAGGATGCCGACCAGTTGATGCACAATGCCGATCAGGCCATGTGCGCCGCCAAAGCGCATGGAGGCCAGCAAGTTCAGGTCTACGAGCCCTGGATGGCGCAAAGCGAATCAGAGCCTATGCGGTTGAACCGGGAGCTGGACCATGCCCTCAGGGAGAATCAACTGGAGCTATACTATCAGCCTATAATCGACATCCGCACCGGAGCCATAGCCGGGGCAGAGGCTTTGCTCCGATGGCATCATCCGGACAAGGGACTGTTAACGCCGGCGGCCTTTCTCAGCGTCACTGAACAAAGCGGCATGACCGACAGCATCAACGCCTACATACTGGAGCAGGCGGTGACTTGCTCACTCCGGTGGCGTGACCTGAGGGATGAGGCCTTTCCGATTAACCTCAACGAATCACCAGCCTCCTTTTTTACCCGAACGCTTGTGGACCAATGGCGCGCGCGGCTGACACGCGTTGGTCTAGATGAAAGCCGCATCACCCTGGAACTGACCCCGGAGTCCCTTGACAACATGCGTGCCTCCGGTTTCGATCCAATCGAGAGCTTTGGTTTGGCAGGTTTGCGGTTAAACCTGGCCATCGACGATTTTGGCCTTGAACCGTTCTCTCTGAGGGTCCTTCAGGAGTTCAAGCTGAACAGTGTCAAGGTAGACAGGGAGCTGATCAATAACGCTGGTCAGGGCGGCGATGCCGACCGCATGTTGAAGGCCATTATCGCTATGGCTCACGCGATAAACGTCCAGGTGGTTGGTGTGGGCGTTGAAACCGACGAGCAATTGCAATTCCTTTCCCATGCCGGCTGCGACTATGCCCAGGGTTTTCTGTTCTCCCGGCCACTTCGCCAAGACGATTTCGAGGCATTGTTGAAACGGAATCGCGAGGAAAAGCCCGCCTGAAGGCGTCCGGCTCAAAAAAACATGACCGTTGGTCTGTAACCGCACAAACGGAAGTTGTCTGTTGCTGATAACGTTGCTAGCTCGTTTCCAGGGAGCGGCATCGAGCGAAAAAAATGGTTAGTAGCGTTTGACAGCGCTGATGTTCCTGACGAGTTTGGTGAGATTGCCCAGCTTAGTCCTAAAAAAATATTACGGTGGAGGGTTCATTTATGGAATTGGCCCAATTTATCCATACGGAAACGGAGCAACTGCTCGAAGGCTGGGAAGAAACCTCCCTGGAAATTGCCCCGGCATTGAAAGGCGAAGACAGCCACGCCCTGAAAGACCATGCCCGTTTGATCCTGGAGTTTATCTCCCGGGATCTCGTTGCCTCTCAGCCCAAGGATGAGTTGGCGCGCGAGGCCCCTGGCAAAGGTAAGGCTCTGGCATCAGGCCTTGATGGCGAGCCTGGTATGGCTCGACCCAGGCAGAGTCTGCCCATGCTTCAGATGGTACAGGAACTCCGGACCCTGCGGGCTCGGGTTACCAGGGCCTGGAGCGATGAACAACGGGGCTTCACCGCAAACGACATTGATCAACTGGTGCGGTTCAACGAGGCCGTCGACCAGCTGATTGCCAGCTCGGTGTCTCACTTCTCAGCCCGCAAAGAACAGGAAACACACCTGATCGAAACCATGCTGAAAGCGTCCCTTGATCCCGCCGCCATATTCGATCCTGATGGCAAGCACCGGTTGATCAATGCGGCGATGGCCAATCTGGTTAATGCGCCGAACCGGGACGTTGTGGCTAAAACGCCACTTGAGCTGGTTCTTGAGCTGGCCACAGAGTTACTCGGTTCGATCACCAAAACCGTTACCACCGGTCAGACTCAGCACAGGGAGTTTCATCACAGCGTACCCTTTGCTTTTGACTGCCAATTTATCCCGGTTTTTAACGACCGAAACGAGGTTGAAGCGGTCGTCAAGACGTCGCGGGACCTCACTGAGCGCAAACAGACTGACTATCAGGTCTGGCGCAACGCCAATTTTGATGCGCTCACCGGCCTGCCCAATCGGCAGTTGTTCATCGATCGGCTAGAGCAGACCTTGCTGGAGGCAGAACGAGAGGGCAGCTCTTTTGCGGTGCTGTTTATCAACCTCGACCGCTTCGAACAAGCCAGAGAGCAGCTCGGCCACGAGGGCGGTGACCGGCTTCTGGAACAGGTGGCTGAACGGATAAGCACCAAGGTTCGGGCCATGGACACCGTGGCCCGTGTTGGCAGAAACGAATTCACCCTGATCCTGAAGGAAGCTGGCAGGGATGGTGCGAAGCAAGCCGCCAAGGCACTGCTGATCAGTTTAGAGCGGGCATTTGATATAAATTCTCACCAGATACACATTTCCGGCAGCATCGGCCTGACTCTTTTCCCCGATGACAGCAAAAATGCCGATCAGCTGATGCACAATGCCGATCTGGCTATGTACGCCGCCAAAGAACATGGGGGGCAGCAGGTTCAGGTTTACGAGTCTTGACTGGCGACAGGCTTGAAGCCCACCTGGACTCAGGAATCAGCCTGCAGCTGCCTGCCAAGTTTGCCAGTAGTTTTTCCAGCGTCTCTTAAGTGCCTTGGGTTTTTCGGCGTGGAGGCGTTGGCCGATCGCCCAAGCCCCCCCGCGCAGGCGCTGCTGCTCTTTCTGGAGGAGGTCTTGCAGGCGTTTTCTTGTATTGTCCCCCGCCAAGCTCTCACCCTCGGATTCCAGGAGGGCGTCGAGCATTGCCAGGTCATGATCGTTTCCCAGAATATCAGCCAACGCCTTGCTCTCATTTCGCCAGGCTTTGTTAACACGCGGCCAGAGCTGTTCTAGCAGCTGCAAGTGATGGGTATGGTATTTGACCCGCTTGCGCCACTCGTGAAAGTCACTGGCGGAGCCGGTCTTGAACGCCCGCTTGACTGCCTTGCGGCCACGGTTGTAAGTCTGGGCGAGGCCGCCACCTGCAGCCTGGAACCCATCGACATCCAGCTGCCAGCAGCCAACGGCATCGCGGGCTCTTACCAGTGCCTGCCTGGCATTGGCCAGCAGTACCTCCGGGTCCTGCTCAGTGGAGGCAACGGCTGCGTCCCGTCTTGCCCGAAGCTCGCCCAGCACTCCATCGAACTTCTTGCGCTCGGCCTCGTCAAGCGTTTCCAGCAGGCGTTCAAGAGCTTCCACCATTGATTGCTCATCCCGCATGCCAGCCAGATTGCGGGCAATATCGCGGAAGCGCTTATTCTCACACTTATAGGTTTTGCCCAGAGCCGGCCGCACCAACCGCACCAGGGCACGTAGCTTCTTGCAGCGCTTGCGCACCTGGTGAATTGCCTCGTGGCGGTCTAGTTTGGGATCGTCGATCTCGGCAATGGCCTTGTCGATCTGTTCGCCGCCGATACGCCGAATGCTCTTCTGTACCGTCTTGTTGCGCTTTAGCTTGTAGCTCATAGCACTGCAGCCCTCCTATGGCCTGTGCCTAAGTGGCTTTGCCCTGTTAAAAGTAGCACATCACAAGGTGCACGGATCTTCACGTAATGGCCCCGTAGAGCTTTTGTAATCGCCCGGCAATTCCCTCTTGAAAAAACCAGCGCCTTTAAAGCGGCTTTGTAGCTCCGGCCCCTGATGCCAGTTTTTTCAATGAACAGCTTCAGTTTTTACCATCATTGCCGATAGCTCTGTCCAATAGCTCGATCCGATAGCTTTAATAGCTCTTTCGATCAATGAATAAGGCCAGTGACTGATACGTAAACTCGCCATCCAATGAACAGGCTTCCCGGGAGTCAATGTGACAATTCGAAATCTTTTTATTACGACCGTCTCAGCACTGATTGTTCTGATCATGGCCGTGGCAAGCGCCTTTATTGCCTGGGAGACCCGGGATGCGATCGAGACCGACGTTCTTGAGCAGAGCAACGAGCTGAGGAACGACGTCCTCAGAATTCTTTCCGTCACCGACGATCTCATGGCCAAGCGCGTGAAAAGTTCCCTGACCCTGTTGACGGTCAGGGGCCAACAGCTCGGGGCGCCGCGAATCGAAGGGGTTGAGGCGGTTGCCGGTAAGGAAGCCCCCGCGCTCTTTCTTGGCGATACACTGGTCAACAACAACGATGGTCTGGTAGATGGTGTCACTACGGTGATGGGTGGAACCGCCACCCTCTTTGTAAAGGATGGCCAGGACTATGTCCGCGTGTCCACCAACGTGAAGAAACAGGACGGTTCACGAGCCACCGGCACCACGCTGAATCTCAACGGCGCTGCCGGGCAGGCCATCCAGCGTGGAGACGCCTATTTTGGCCAGGTGAAAATTCTCGGTAACCCCTACCTTACCGCCTACAGCCCCATGCTCAACGAGGCCGGCGAGACCGTTGGTATCTGGTACGTGGGCTATTCAGCCGACCTGACAGAATTGAGCAGCGCCATTGCCTCAGCCCGCCTGCTGAACAACGGGTTTGTGGGACTGGTAGGTGATCAGGGCGAGGTGCGAATGCATTCGGA
>JAWOAO010000011.1:0-7153 GCA_046498485.1 Marinobacter sp.
TTCCGGTAGCTGGCGGAAGGCTTCAACGGCTTTCACGCGGCGGTCGAAGTCGAGCGGACGGGTCGGGCGACGGGCGTGTACCGCCAGGTACACTTCAGCACCAATGCCCTGCTCGTCGTAGTGGGCCCGAAAGCGCTCCAGCATATAGTCCACAACCGTGCTGGCAGTACCTTGTTCGCTCAGCACGGTGAAGTTGTGCTCCGCCCACTGGCACAGGCTCTGCAGATCCAGCGGCAGCTGGCGCTCGATGATGATGCGCAGAACGCCCAGAGAGGCACGGCGCAGCGCGAACGGATCACGGGTGCCAGACGGCGGCTGATTGATACCGAACAGACCCACCAGGGAGTCGATACGGTCGGCAATGGCCACGGCGCAGCCGGTCAGGGTGGTGGGCAGATCATCACCGGCAAAGCGCGGCATGTACTGCTCGTTCAGGGCCTGGGCGACGTCGTCGTGTTCACCGTCGTTGACGGCATAGTACTGGCCCATGATGCCCTGAAGATCGGTGAACTCGAGCACCATTTCGGTGACCAGATCGGTCTTGGCGAGCATGGCGGCGCGCTCGGCCAGGGCTGGGTCGCTGCCGATGGCGTCGGCGATTTTCTTCGCCAGTGCGGCAACTCGTACCGACTTGTCGTACACGCTGCCCAGCTTGTCCTGGAATACGATGGGCTTGAGCGCCTCGATGCGGTCTTCCAGCCGGGTCTTGCGGTCGGTTTCATAGAAGAACGCGGCGTCGGACAGGCGCGGACGGATCACTTTCTCGTTACCGGAAATCACCTGGGCCGGATCTTTACTTTCCAGGTTGGCCACGGTGATGAACAGCGGCAACATCTTGTTGTTGCTGTCGACCACGTGGAAGTATTTCTGGTGCTCCTTCATGGAGGAGATCAGCGCCTCGGCAGGCACGTCCAGGAAGCGCTCCTCAAACCGGCCCATCAGTGGCACCGGCCACTCATTCAGGGCGGTGACTTCGTCCAGCAGGGCTTCGTCGATCACCGCCTGGCCGTCGGCTTCCTGCTCCGCCAGGGCGTTGACGCCGGCGCGGATCTTTTCGCGGCGTTCGGCAAAATCGGCCAGTACATAGCCTTCCTGCTTGAGCACCACTTCGTAATCGGCCGGCGTCGGCACAATCAATTCTTTCGGGCAGTGGAACCGGTGGCCGCGGGTTTTATTGCCGGGCTTGAGGTTCATTACCGGGGTGTCGATCACCTTGTTGCCGTACAGCAGGATCAACCAGTGCACCGGGCGCACGAATTCGGTGCGGTGGGCGCCCCAACGCATGCGCTTGGGAATCGGCAATGCGGCCAGGGACTGATCGACCAGTTCGGGCAGCAGTTCCACCGTGGGCTTGCCCTTCTCGATAGTACGGTAAACTACCCAGGCACCTTTGTCGGTCTCCAGAGTGTCGAGCTGGTCCGGGGTAATGCCGAGCGACGTGGCAAAGCCGGTCAGTGCGCGAGTCGGGTTGCCGGCGTCGTCAAAAGCGGCTTTGACCGCCGGGCCACGCTTTTCCACGGATTTGTCCGGCTGGGCATCCGCCAGATTACGAATGCGCACGGCCAGGCGGCGCGGCGCGGCGAAGGCTTCGACCTTACCGAAAGCTACGCCGGCCTCTTCCAGGCCTTTGGCAATGCCTTGAGTGAAGGCCTCTGACAGTGGCTTGAGGGCTTTTGGCGGCAGTTCCTCAGTCCCCAGTTCAACCAGAAAATCCTGTGTAGCCATTACGCGTTCCCCTGTTGCTGCGGTGCCTTTTTCTTGGTTCCGGACTTGTTGCCATTGGCTTTGGCGTCCGCCGCGTCGGCGGCGGCCAGTACCTCGTTGCGGAGGTGTTCAGGTGCCAACGGGAAGCCCAGTGCACGGCGGCTGTCGAAATAGGCCCGGGCCACGGCGCGAGCCAGGGTGCGTACACGCAGGATAAAGCGCTGGCGCTCAGTCACCGAGATGGCGTGGCGGGCGTCCAGCAGGTTGAAGGTGTGGGAAGCCTTGAGTACCTGCTCGTAGGCCGGCAGTGGCAGGCCGGCTTCGATCAGGCGGGCGCTTTCGCGCTCATAGACGTCGAAGCTGTGGAACAGAAAGTCGGTGTCGGCGTGCTCGAAATTGTAGGTAGATTGCTCTACCTCATTCTGATGGAACACGTCGCCATAGGTGACCACGCCGTCAGGGCCTTTGGTCCAGACCAGGTCATACACGCTGTCGACGCCCTGGATGTACATGGCGAGGCGTTCAAGACCGTAGGTCAGCTCACCGGTGACCGGGTAGCATTCGAGGCCACCGACTTGCTGAAAATAAGTGAACTGGGTGACTTCCATGCCGTTCAGCCAGATTTCCCAGCCCAGACCCCAGGCGCCCAGGGTCGGGGATTCCCAGTTGTCTTCGACAAAGCGGATGTCGTGTACCAGCGGGTCCAGTCCCAGCGCCTTCAGGGAGTCCAGATACAGTTCCTGGATGTTATCCGGGGACGGCTTCAGGACCACCTGGAACTGATAGTAATGCTGCAGGCGGTTGGGGTTTTCGCCATAGCGGCCGTCGGTGGGGCGGCGGCTGGGCTGCACGTAAGCCGCATGCCAGGTTTCCGGACCGATGGAGCGCAGAAAGGTGGCCGGGTGAAAGGTACCGGCGCCGACTTCCATATCGAGCGGCTGGAGCACCACGCAGCCTTGCTGCGCCCAGAAATTCTGCAGTGCCAGAATCAGACCCTGAAAGGTCTGTACATCCGGCGCGGAGTTGTTGGTTGCCTTGTCTGTCACGACGTTTGCCTGCTGGTCGGTCTGTGTGTAGCGCCCCGGGTTGCGGGGGCGCTCCGAAATTTGAGAGCGCGCATTATACGCCGGCCGGCGCTGCATTTCTAAGTGCCAGCCAGGCTGTTGTTTTATCTTGGATCAATCAGAAAAATGTGAGGCCCACCTGGAACAGTTTTTCGACGTCGCGAATCCGGGTTTTGTCCACCAGAAACAGGATGACGTGGTCATCCGGCTGCACCCGGATATGGTCGTGGGCGATCAATACTTCATTATGGCGGACGATGGCACCAATGGTGGTGCCTGGCGGCAGGTTGATTTCATCCAGCCTTTTGCCAACCACTTTTGATGACCGGTGATCGCCATGGGCGATGGCTTCAATGGCCTCGGCAGCGCCCCGGCGCAGGGAGTGAACGTTGACCACATCACCCCGGCGCACGTGGGTAAGCAGGCTGCCAATGGTGGTCTGTTGTGGCGAGATGGCGACGTCGATGTCACCGCCCTGGATCAGATCGACATAATCGGGGTTGTTGATCAGGGTCAGTACCTTGCGGGCACCCAGGCGTTTGGCCAGCAAGGAGGCCATGATGTTGGCTTCGTCGTCGTTGGTGACGGCGCAGAAGACATCGGTGTTTTCGATGTTTTCTTCCAGCAGGATGTCCTTGTTGGCGGCGTCACCTTCCAGCACCACGGTCTTGCGCAGCTGTTCCGACAGCATTACGCAGCGATCGTGGTCGCGCTCCAGGATTTTTACCTGATAACGGTTTTCCAGGGTGTTGGCCAGCCGGAAACCGATGTTGCCACCCCCGCAAATAAAGATGCGCTTGTAGGGCTTGGACAGGGGTTGCAGTTCACTCATGACCAGGCGAATGTGGTCTGAAGCGGCAATGAAGAACACTTCATCGCCGTCTTCAATGACGGTATCGCCCTGGGGCATGATGGCCCGGTCTTTCCGGAAAATGGCGGCGACCCGGGTGTCGACCTTGGGCATGTGGGTGCGCAGATAGGACAATTCACAGCCAACCAGTGGCCCGCCTTCGGTCGCCCGCAAGGCCACCAGTCGCACCAGGCCCTTGGAGAATTCCAGAACCTGCAGGGTGCCCGGGTACTCGATCAGCCGAGTGATGTGCTTGGTGACCAGATGTTCAGGGCTGATCAGAACGTCAATCGGGAAACCGCGCAGGCTGTCCAGATCCTTTTCCAGGTCGCGGCGATAAAACAGCTCGGGCTTGGCCAGATAGGCATTGGCGCGAACCCGGCAGATGGTGGTCGGGGTTTTGTAAAGCAGTTTGGCAACCTGGCAGGCCACCATGTTGGTTTCGTCGCTGTTGGTGACTGCAATCACCATATCGGCGTCTTCGGCGCCGGCCTGGCGCAGTACCGTGGGATAGGACGCCCGGCCGTGC
Source organism: Marinobacter sp. (assembly GCA_046498485.1). Lineage (GTDB taxonomy): Bacteria > Pseudomonadota > Gammaproteobacteria > Pseudomonadales > Oleiphilaceae > Marinobacter. The sequence goes on from JAWOAO010000011.1 coordinate 4,148, forward strand.
ATGGTACGAATGTCCAGACGGTCCTGCAGTTCCCGCAGACGCGCGCTGTCGCTATCAACCACAGTAATGTCGTTGGCCTCGTTGGCGAGGTTTTCAGCCAGGGTGCCGCCGACCTGACCGGCACCGAGAATCAGAATTTTCATAGTTCAGGTTTCTCCAGCACGGCGTAGAAAAAGCCGTCATGGCTGTGAGGGTCCGGAAGTAACTGGCGGCCGGTGTCCATGTTCTGGCCCCAGGCTGCGTCTATCTGAATCAGCAATGCCTGTTCCTGCTGTTTCAGGAATCGCTGGATTATACGGTGGTTTTCCTGAGGAAACACCGAGCAGGTGGCGTACACCAGCCGGCCACCGGGTTTAAGGATAGACCACATCGCCTGCAGCAGGCCCAGTTGAATGCCGGCCAGCGGCAGGATGTCGGACTCCCGGCGCAGCAGTTTGATGTCCGGGTGTCGGCGGATCACACCGGTGGCGCTGCAGGGTACGTCCAGAAGAATCCGATCAAAGGCCTGGCCGTCCCACCATTGCCCGGTGTTGGCGGCATCGGCTTCGGTCAGGGTGGCCACCAGATCAAGGCGGTCCAGGTTTTCCTGCACCCGGGGCAGCCGTTCGGCCGATTCGTCGATGGCCACCACTTCGGCAAGACCGGCACAGGCTTCCAGAATGGCGCAGGTTTTCCCGCCCGGCGCGGCACAGGCATCCAGTACCCGCTGGCCCGGTTGCAGATCCAGCAGCGTGGTGCACAGCTGGGCGGCTTCGTCCTGAACACTGGCCGCGCCATCGTCAAACCAGGGCAGGCGGTCGACCGGCACCGGGCGTTCCAGCTGAATGCCAAAAGGGGCAAAGCGGGTTGGTTGGGCGCCAATGCCGGCTTGTTCCAGCAGGTTCAGGTAGTCGTCCCGGCTGAAACGCAAGGCGTTGACCCGCAGTGTCATCGGTGCCTGGGTGTTGTTGGCACTCAGAATGGCCGGCCAGTCGTCCGGCCAGTTGTGCTTCAGCTTTTCGATCATCCACACCGGGTGACTGAAGCGGCTGCTGTCGTCTTCGGGTTCCGGCGCGCCTTCCCTTTCGGCGGCACGCAGTACACCGTTGACCAGCCCGGTCAGGTGCGGTTTGTCCAGTTCCCGGCAGGCTTCGACGGTTTCGTTGAGGACGGCGTAGGTGGCTTGTTCACTGAACCGGAGCTGGAACAGGGCCACCAGCATCAGATGGTGAACCACCCGGTCCGGCATACGCAGGGGCTTTTTCAGACGTTGCTTCAGTTCGGAATCAAGCCGGTGAAACCAGCGGCAGCTGCCGTAGCAGATGGCTTGCAGCTGGGGGCGCTGCTCTGGTGGCAGCTGGCTCAAGGCCACCGGCAGGCATTGTGATAATGACTGGCCGTTCTCCACCGCCAGCAACACATTGGCGGCGACGGCGCGGAACGGCAGGGGCTGATAGGCCATGGTCAGTGCAGCTCCTGTTCGGGCATCAGTACCGGTTTACCGCCGTTGATCAGATCGCTCACGCTCAGGGCGCGGGTGCCGGGCAGTTGTACCGAGGTGATTCTGAGGCTGCCGGTGCCGCAGGCCACATCAATACCTTCCCGTTCCCGGCGCAGTACGGTGCCGGCGGCCTGGTCACTGCCCTGCGCCAAGGCCCGGGCCTGATGAATGCGGATGCGCTGTTCGCCGAGGTCGGTAAAGGTGCCGGGCCAGGGGTTGAAAGCGCGGATCAGCCGTTCGATGTCCGGCGCGCTCCGGGCCCAGTCGATATGACCTTCTTGTTTCGTGAGTTTGTGGGCGTAACAGGCGTCGTTGTCGTTCTGGGGTTCGCCCGCCAGTTCGCCTTTAGCCAGCTTTGCCAGCGCCTCCACGATAGCTGCGCCACCGATTTCGGCCAGGCGGTCGTGCAGAGTGCCGCCGGTGTCGTCCGGGTTGATGGGGGTGGCTACCTTTAACAGCATGTCGCCGGTATCCAGGCCCGCATCCATTTGCATGATGGTGATACCGGTTTCGGCGTCGCCGGCGGCAATGGCGCGCTGAATCGGGGCTGCACCACGCCAGCGCGGTAACAGCGAGGCGTGGATGTTCAGGCAGCCGTGGCTGGGAATGTCCAGCACCGCTTTGGGCAGAATCAGGCCGTAGGCCGCGACGATCATCACCTCCGGTCGCAGTGCCGCCAGTTCCTGTTGGGCCTCTTCTGGCTTCAGGCTTGCTGGCTGGAACACCGGAATGTCGGCATCCAGGGCCACCTGTTTGACCGGGCTCGGCATCAGTTTGCGGCCACGGCCGGCGGGGCGATCCGGCTGGCTGTACACGCCGACGACATTATGGCCGTCGTCCAGCAGGGCTTTCAGGGCGATGGCGGCAAAATCCGGCGTTCCGGCAAAAACTATGCGCACGGTGGTGTGATCTCTGTGTCGTTGAATACGAAAAGACCGGGTCGCAACCCGGTCCTGAATTCGGTTCGATGTCGAGCGCGGCTCAGGCGCTCTGTTTGTGGAGCTTTTCCAGCTTCTTGCGAATGCGGGAGCGCTTGAGCGAGCTGAGGTAATCGACAAACAGTTTGCCGTTCAGGTGGTCCATCTCGTGCTGGATACAGACCGCCAGCAGACCGGTCGCTTCCAGCACAAAGTCTTCGCCGTTACGATCTTTGGCGGTAATCCGGCAATGCTCGATGCGCTTCACATCCTCGTAAAAACCGGGCACCGACAGGCAGCCCTCCTGCATGGCTTCAAGTTCGCCATCCAGCACTTCTATTTTCGGGTTAATGAACACCCTGGGCTCGCTTTTATCGTCCGACAGATCCATCACGACGATTTGCCTGTGGACATCCACCTGGCTAGCGGCCAGGCCAATGCCAGAGGCATCGTACATGGTCTCGAACATGTCGTCGATCAGCTTTCGGGTGTCGTCGGTTACCTCGTCTACCGGCTTGGCAACGGTGCGAAGACGGGGATCCGGGTATTCAAGAATCTCTAGAATCATAGTGCTTTGGCTTCTCTGAAATGCGACGGCGGTCTGCGCAA
>JAWOAO010000013.1:0-2564 GCA_046498485.1 Marinobacter sp.
AGTTTACGTAACATCATAAGTCCCTCCTCTTCATTTTCTGCTGTGAAATGCGCTACTCCGGACTTTGCTGCATGTACATGAGCACCTCCCAGGCTTTGCATTCATGGTGCACTCTTTAAGAAACGCCTCGGTCTTGGGATCGGGCTTGCCTGCCTTGAGCCAGAATCCTACGGCCACTTCATCATAATCCAGATCATGGGATGAAATCTTGTCAATCGGTGGATGAAGTGATCACCGTATCCACCGACGAAATCTGCGCCGCCATCAAGGATGTATTCGAAGACACCCGCTCCATTGCCGAGCCGGCCGGTGCGCTGGGCGTTGCGGGTATCAAGAAATACATCGAGCGGGAGCAAATTGAAAACGAGAACCTGATTGCGACGCTCAGCGGTGCCAACATGAACTTTGACCGGCTGCGTTACATCTCCGAGCGCACCGAGATTGGTGAAAAACGTGAGGCGATCCTGGCGGTGACCATTCCCGAACGCCCGGGTGCCTTCAAGAGCTTCATCAATGCCCTGCACAAACGCAGCCTTACCGAGTTCAACTACCGCTACGCCGATTCCCGGAGCGCGACCATCTTCGTGGGGATCCAGATCCAGGCTGGTGGCCATGGCCGGGAAGAGTTGGTGCAGGAATTGCGAGCAACCGGTTACTCAGTGATTGATCTCACCGACAGCGACCTGGCCAAACAGCACATCCGCCACATGGTCGGCGGCCACGCGCCATCGGTGACTAACGAAGTGGTTTACCAGTTCGAGTTCCCGGAACGTCCCGGCGCCTTGCTCAAGTTCCTGATGTCTCTGGGTACCCGCTGGAACATTTCCCTGTTTCACTACCGTAACCATGGCGCCGCCTACAGCCGGGTTTTGCTTGGTGCTCAGGTGGATGATGATGAGATTGCCGACTTTGAGGGGATGCTGGATAAGGTCGGTTTCCGCTATGAGAACATGACGGACAACGAGGCGTACCGGTTGTTCCTTGGCTCCGGGAACGGCAAGTAAGCCGCGGTCAGGCTGTCCGTTCAGGGCGGCCTGGCCCTATCCGTCAAACTTTACATAACCGTAACCTGTCATAAATTGTAAAATTTGCGTTAAATGGTAATCTTTCGTCTAATTCTTGGAGTCAAGAATAGTCGTCTGATTTTCCGATCAATTAATTCAAAAAATAAGCAGGAACACGCGACATGAGTAGCAAGCCGGATATCATTCGTGCCATTGTGCTGATTTTCGCCGTCGGCCTTGTGGTGACCGGGTTTACCTCAATACAGGCCTCCGAAGACCAGCGTGCAGATCGAAACCTTTCGGCGGCAAGTTTCATGCAGCCGGTCGATCAGCGCCTGAACCGATAACAGCCGGTTTCCGTCACCACACTGTGCAGCGGAACATCCCACGGCTCAATTGGCAGTGACGATACCTTCTGGAAGTCATGGGCCAGCCCGATCAACTTTGGCGCCATGGCCGGCCGTAATCGGCTGAACGCAAAAGTGCGATCATAGAAACCACCGCCCATACCCAGTCTTCCGCCCTGCTCATCAAAACCGACCAATGGAAACAGCACCGCATCCAGTGCCCAGGATGGCCTCCGTCTTGATTTCGGGAACGGGGGTTCGGGAATGCCAAAGCGGTTAGCCGTGAGCTCAACGCCCTCATAGTAGGGACTGAACACCAGTTTGCCTGGATAGATCGGATGCAGGATAGGTAAATAAAACTGAATGCCCCGGCGCCGGCCAAGATCAATATAGAGCTGCGGGTCTATTTCGCCGTCATTGGCCAGGTAAATGCCAATGTGGCGGATACGTTGCAAGTCCGGGTGTTTCAGAAGATTCAGGGCAAGTTGTTCAGAAGCCTGCTGCTGCTGCTCAAAAGAGAGTGCCCGTCGTTTGCGGCGCAAAAACCTGCGCAATTCGCTTCTGGGAAGGTGGTCTGGATGCGGTTCAAACGGTTGAGGGGCGTGGTATTGACTCAAATTAAAGCTTCCCGGGCTGCCGTCGTCGGATGTTGCCCTTGAACCCAAAGTTCAAGGTTGGTGGCCGCTGTGACATATTAGGCTTTCCCCCTTGGGGGACGTGCTCACAATGCCCTGGAGTAGCCACCTGGGTAATGCGCATCGGCTCGAGGACGTATCCGACCAGCGAACAGCCCAGGAAGTGATTTCATTATACGGGCAGATCCGGGTCTGATTGCAACCCCATTTCGGCAAAGTTTTTGGAATCAGCTGCCGGAAGATTTCCCGAGGGCTTCGTCCATGCGATTGTCCATGGCTTTGAGGATGCTGCTGGTGGCGTCAGACATGGTGTCGCGTTCAAGCAGTTCGTGGCTGATGTTGAGGGCGGCCATCACGGCAATGCGCTCGGTACCGAACACCTTGCCGCTGAAACGGATTTCACGCATTTTGCCGTCCAGGTGCCTGGCTGCGCGCAACAAAGCCTCCTGCTGCTCCTGCGGGCAGGCCACCAGGAATTCCTTGTCGAGTATCCGTACTGCAACGGTGGTTGACTGTTGTGACATCAGTGGTGCTCCAGCGCCCTGAGGCGGCCGATCATGGCTTCAATCTTGTGTTTG
>JAWOAO010000014.1:0-8040 GCA_046498485.1 Marinobacter sp.
CCGGCGATTAATTGTATCCTGTTTTGCCCGGTCTGCTGTTTGCTGTAGCGCAAACCGTTGTCACAAAGGTTGACCATAACCTGCTCGATCTGGCTTTTGTCGAATCGGGCAGGAGGGATGTCGCCTTCGGTCAACAGCTCGATGGTGGCCTTGGTGCCGTCATCCTGGGTTTGCTGGAACTCGCTCTGAAATTCTCCTAACCAGTCGCTGAGGTTCACCGGCTCGGAGTTGGCGGTCCTGCGCCTGGACAGATCGAGCACGTTTTCAATAATGCCGTTCACCCGTTTCGAATGCCGGCGGATGATGTCGAGCATCTGCCGGTCGCCCTGGTCCAGATTGGGCGATTCTTCCATCAGCTGGGCCGCGTGGCTGATCGCCCCCAGCGGGTTGCGGATTTCGTGGGCAATGCCGGCGGTCAGTCGCCCCAGCGAGGCCAGTTTCATCTGTTGGGCTTGCTGGGTCACCTTGCTCATGTCTTCAATGAACACCAGTATCTGGTCGCCCCGTTCCTGGTCCAGTTGGGTGAAGTTGGCTTGCAGCAGCGGGGACGTAGACGAAGCCTGAAATGGCTCAATGCGCATGCCAGGGTTTTTCAGCCAGGAGTCCAGGCCTTGTTTGAGCGGTCGGGGCAGTATGCCGAGGTGATGCTCCGGGGCCGCTTCATCGATGGCGGCCCCGAACAACAATTCTTTCGCCGCGGCGTTGGCCAGGCGAATCTGGCCAAAACGATCCAGTACCAGAATGCCGGTGCGCATGCGCTGGATGATCTGCTGGTTGATCTGCTCCAGCTCGACGATGCTTTTGGCCCGGCTGGAGGCCAGTGCCTCGCTGAGGATCATCCGGCGCGAGATGCCTTGCAGAATAAACGCCGCGGCAAAGTACAGAATGCCCAGGGAGCCGGCACGCACAATGTCATCCGCGGACTCGTTAAGGGCCAGCACCGCCCAGCCGGAGATGCTCAGTGAGCATATCGCCGCCAGCGCCGCATAGAAGGTGCCCATCCGGCTCGGAGTGAGGATGTTGCCGGCCGCGACCGACACGATCACCAGGTTGGCAAGGCCGTTGGTGATGCCGGTGCTGGCCAGCAGCAAGCCATGCATGACCATAATATCGATCAGTATCGACAGGGTGATGTGCCGTTGCCGGGGCTGAAAGCCCGCGAACAGAAACAGGCCAATAAACGCATTGATGGCGAGGTAGCAGACAACTCCGGCCTGGTAGTAATCCAGCCAGCGAAATTTGGTGTCTGCAGTAAAGGGGTCGACAAACAACAAAGCCACCAACATCAGGCTGATCACCAACCGGTACTGGTTGTAGATTCGGAACAAGCGCGCCTGCTGGCGCTGGGCGGCAGGGCCTAATGCCGAGTGTGGGGGCGCTGCGGTAGCTGAGTCTGCTGCCATGAGTAGGTTATCTGCCGTCTGTCAGGAGAAATTCCGATGCGTGCAGGGTTATAATAGCCTTTTAACGGCAACGAGTTACAGGAGCCTTGCGCATGACGGTACCCGGTAAAACCTCGGCAGCATCAGCCTCTGCCCGCAAACTGCGGGTGGTGATGGCCCAACTGGATTTTCTGGTGGGGGACATTCCCGGTAATACTGACTTGATCATTCGGGCAACCCGGGAAGCTCATGAGCAGCATCAGGCGGATCTTGTGGTGTTCCCGGAGCTGTGCCTGACCGGTTACCCTCCCGAGGATTTGCTGCTGCGACCGAGCCTTGATCTGAGGGTAGACGAAGCTCTGCAGCGTCTGCAGCAAGCCGGCTTGGTGCCGGCCATTGTCATTGGTGCGCCGCTGCGCGCCCACGGCCTGCTGTACAACGCCGCCGTGGTGATCGAGGACGGGCAAACCCGGGGTGTTTACTTCAAGCGTTGTCCACCTAACTATCAGGTGTTTGATGAGAGGCGGTATTTTGCGGAAGGGCGCGACAGCCTGGTGGTAGAGATCAAGGGTGTGCCGGTGGGGATCACCGTGTGTGAGGATCTCTGGAAAGATGGCCCGCTGGAAGATACCGCCGCCGCAGGGGCGCAGCTGGTTCTGAACCTGAATGCGTCACCGTACGATATCGACAAACAGGCTCGGCGCAAGGCCTTGCTGGAGCGCAAGGCGCTGGAGAACCGGGTCAGCATTGTCTACGTGAACCTGGTCGGCGGCCAGGACGAACTGGTCTTTGATGGCGGCTCCATGGTGTATGACCATGCTGGCACGCTGATGGTGGAAATTCCTCAGTTTACCGATGGTCTGTTTCCGGTGGATTTTCTGTGTGAGCACCACTGCCAGCCGGTTTCCGCGCCATTGCCAGAAGAGCCATCGGTCGAGGCCAATGTCTACAATGCCCTGGTCATCGGTGTGCGGGATTATGTCAACAAGAATGGCTTTAAATCGGTGGTGTTGGGTCTGTCTGGGGGTATTGATTCTGCGGTCACTCTGGCCGTGGCGGTGGACGCACTGGGTAAGGAGCGGGTGAGGGCGGTCATGATGCCGTTCCGCTACACCTCCAGTGCCAGCCTCGAAGATGCCGAGGCGCAGGCATCAGCGCTTGAGGTTCACTACGACGTGTTCTCCATCGAGGCCATGTACGACACTGTCATGGCCACCCTGGCTCAGCCGTTTGCAGGTACCCAACCCGATACCACCGAAGAAAACCTGCAGGCGCGCCTGCGCGGCGTGTTGCTGATGGCGCTGTCCAACAAGTTCGGCTCGATGGTACTGACCACCGGTAACAAGAGCGAAATGGCGGTGGGCTATTCCACCTTGTATGGCGATATGGCCGGTGGCTTTGATGTACTTAAAGACGTGCCGAAAACACTGGTGTTCCGGTTGGCACGCTACCGCAACACGCTGGCGCCGGTGATCCCGGAGCGGGTGATCACCCGCCCACCGTCAGCCGAGCTGGCGCCGGATCAGAAAGACGAAGACAGCCTGCCCGGTTACGACGTTCTCGATCAGATCCTGCATCTGTATGTGGAGCGGGACTACAGCGCCGAGGCGATTGTCGCCGAGGGGTTTGAGCGGGCGGAAGTGGAGCGTGTCACCAGGCTGGTCGACATCAACGAGTACAAGCGGCGGCAGGCACCCATCGGGGTAAGAATTACCGAAAGGGGCTTTGGGAAGGATCGTCGTTATCCGATCACCAATGGCTGGAAAATCGGTCACTGAGCTGGCCGGGTCGGGCTGAAGCAAAAAGGGCCGGATGAAGTGATCATCCGGCCCTTTTTTTAAAGCCATCGCTTATTCGTCGCCGATCAGACCAAAGGTCACCACGTTGGTCAGGGAGCGGTTCTGGCGCTGCAGCCGGTCAGACTGGAACTCGCCGTTGTCATCGAAGGCTTCGCTGTTCGGGAAGTTCTGGCGCAGGGTGGCGATGGCATCGCTGGCACCTTTTTTGATATCCATAAACCGGAAGGTATCAGCCAGTAAAATCAGGGCCTCTTCAACTGCCGGTGATGACGGATAGTTCTCAACCACGTAACGAGCGCGGATGTTGGCGGCGATGTAGGCCTCTCTTGTGATGTAATAGCGGGCCGCGTGCAGTTCCAGTTCGGCCATCCGGTTGCGCACTGCGATCATCCGCTGGCGGGCATCCGGGGCGTATTTGCTGTTCGGGAAACGGTTCAGTAACTGCGAGAAATCCCGAAACGCCTGCAACTGTTCACCGGGGTTGCGGGCTGCGACGTCAATGGCGAAATACCGGGCTGCGAGGCCGATGTCCAGGTTGTAGGATGCCAGGCCGCGCATGTACAGGGCATAATCCAGATGGTCACTTTGCGGGTTCAGCCGGATGAACCGGTCAGCGGCGGCCCGGGAACCCTCAAGATCCAGATTCTGGTAGCGGGCATAAATCAGATCCAGCTGGGCCTGTTCGGCATAACGACCAAACGGGTAGTAGGTTTCCAGCGCGTCCAGACTCTGCTCAGCTTCGTTGAAGTTGCCCGAGTTCATGGCCTCGCGGGCATTGTCGTAATAGGTTTTTTCCGGCAGTACTTCCACGCCTTCCTGGGAGGCGCAGCCAGCGGCCAGCGCAATGATAGTGGAAAGTAGCAGTAATCGAACAACTGATCTCATGCCGGAATCCCGTATAATGGTCAAACTTTGAGTCGATTGGCCATTGTAACGGGGAAGGCTGCCTATGTGCAGTGTTTACCGGATGTTCATGACACAATCTGACCGAAACGTAACATCGCCACCGCTTGGGTGGCATCTATGGTATTCCTGAAACTGGCGAAACGAGGCTTAATGTCTTCCGATAACCGAATTACCGGCCGCTTTACGGTCCCCCCTGAACTCAGTGACAAGCGCCTGGACCAGGCCGCCGCTGAGCTGATGCCCGAGCACTCCCGCTCACGCCTGCAGTCGTGGATCAAGAGCGGTGCACTGACCGTCAACGGCGCCACCCGCAGGCCCAGAGACAAGGTGATGCTGGACGACGTGCTCGAAGTGGACGCTGAGCCGGAAGTGCAGGTTACCTGGCAGGCCGAGCCGATCACACTGGATGTTGTCTTTGAGGACGAACACCTGCTGGTGATCAATAAACCGGCCGGCCTGGTGGTCCATCCGGCCGCCGGCCATGCCGATGGCACCCTGGTGAATGCGTTGCTGAACCATGCTCCGGAAGTGGAAAACCTGCCGCGAGCGGGCATTGTGCACCGCCTGGACAAAGACACCTCCGGCATCATGGTGGTGGCGCGCAGCCTGATTGCCCACACTTCCCTGGTGGGGCAGTTGCAAACCCGCACCATGGGGCGGGAATACGAAGCCGTGGTGGTGGGCTCCCTCACTGGCGGTGCCACCGTGGAGGCCCCCATCGGCCGGCACCCGCAGGATCGCAAGCGGATGGCGGTGGTGTCTTCCGGCAAACCGGCGGTCACCCATTACCGCCTGATCGAACGCTTCGCCGCCCACACCCATGTCCATTGCAAACTCGAAAGCGGCCGCACTCACCAGATCCGGGTGCACATGACTCACGTGCGTCACCCTTTGGTGGGGGACCCCGTCTATGGCGGTCGCCTGCGTCTACCCAAAGGCACCACCGAAGAGCTCCGCCTGGTGCTGGCCGCTTTCCACCGGCAAGCCCTGCACGCCAGAAAGCTCACCCTGCAACATCCGGAAACCGGAGAAACCCTCAGCTGGGAAGTGCCGCTGCCGGAAGACATGGTTGCGCTCATCGAAGCCCTGCGCAAACACGCCAGGGAACTGGAAGATAATGATTTCTGAACAGGACACGCTCCGGCCTGACTGGCAGGCACCCGAGCACATCCGGGCGCTGTGCACCACCCGCAAAGGCGGGGCCAGCCAGCCACCCTGGGCCCGTTTGAATCTTGGTGGTCACGTTGGCGACAACCCTGACCACGTCGCCCGAAACCGCCAGATGCTGGCGGATTTCATCGGTCTGCCAGCCAGCAAACTCGGCTGGCTCAGCCAGGTTCACGGCACCGATGTAGTAGAACTGACTCCCGATAACATCAATGCCGTTGCACCCGCCGACGCCAGCTACACCCGCCACCCCGGCATCGCCTGCGCCATCCTGACCGCCGACTGCCTGCCGGTGATCCTCACCGACACCCGCGGCACCGTCATCGGTGCCGCCCATGCCGGCTGGCGCAGCCTGTGTGGCGGTGTGCTCGAAAATCTCATTACCGCCATGGCGGCCCCTCCGTCAGATCTCCACGCCTGGCTGGGCCCCGCCATCGGCCCCGGCAACTTTGAAGTCGGCCCGGAAGTGCGCCAGGCCTTTATCGACCATAGCCCGGAAGCCGCCCGGGCGTTCACCTCAAACGGCGCCCGTGCCGGCCATTTCATGGCCGATATCTACCAACTGGCCACCCTGCGCCTGACCAGCGCCGGAGTGGTGTCCATATCCGGCGGCGGTCTCTGCACCGTGAAGAATAAAGACTGGTTCTATTCCTACCGAAGAGACGGCCAGACCGGGCGGATGGCCACACTGGTCTGGTTGCGTTAACTGACGGCCGTCAAATTTCTGACGATTTAACCGTCCGCTAACTTGAAGTCCCCCAACTTGCCCCTACATTGAATAGCAACGCAATCCGAATACCCGCCGTTTCAGGCAAGCCCGGTATTCGACCGAAATTTGGGGACCACAGCACATGAGAATCGACAAACTCACCAGCAAACTGCAAAGCGCACTGGCCGACGCGCAATCCATTGCAGTCGGCAAAGACCACAACTTCATCGAGCCGGTGCACCTGATGCAGGCTTTGCTCGACCAGCAGGGCGGCTCCATCAAGCCTCTGCTGAAACAGGTCGGCGTCGAGCCGGGCCGCGTGCGCCAGGCCATCGCCAAAGAAATCGAAAACCTGCCCGAAGTGCAGGGCAGCGCCGGCGATGTCTCCATGTCCAACGATATGGGCCGTCTGTTCAACATCTCCGACAAACTGGCCCAGAAGCGCGGCGACCAGTTCATCTCCAGCGAACTGATCCTGCTGGCTGCCCTGGAAGATCGCGGCTCCCTTGGCCGGGTACTCAGAGAGCAGGGCGTCGACAAAGCCGCCCTCGAAAAATCCATCGATGAGGTTCGCGGCGGCGAAACCGTCAACGACGCCGGCGCCGAAGAAAACCGCCAGGCGCTGTCGAAATACACCGTTGACCTCACCGAGCGCGCCGCTGCCGGCAAGCTCGACCCGGTGATCGGGCGTGACGACGAAATCCGCCGCACGATTCAGGTGCTCCAGCGTCGCCGCAAGAATAACCCGGTGCTGATCGGTGAGGCTGGCGTCGGCAAAACCGCCATTGTTGAAGGCCTGGCCCAGCGCATCGTGAACGGCGAAGTGCCAGAGAGCCTGAAAGACAAAAAAGTACTCTCCCTCGATATGGGCTCTCTCATCGCCGGGGCCAAATTCCGCGGCGAGTTCGAAGAGCGCCTGAAAGCGGTGCTGAGCGAATTGTCGAAACAGGAAGGCCAGATCATCCTGTTTATCGACGAAATTCACACCATGGTGGGCGCTGGCAAAGCCGAAGGCTCCATGGACGCAGGCAACATGCTGAAACCGGCGTTGGCCCGGGGCGAGCTGCACTGCGTAGGTGCCACCACCCTGAATGAGTACCGGGAAAACATCGAAAAAGATGGCGCGCTCGAGCGCCGTTTCCAGAAAGTGTTGGTGTCCGAGCCCAGCGAGGAAGACACCATTGCCATTCTTCGCGGGCTCAAAGAACGTTACGAAGTACACCACGGTGTTGAAGTGACCGACGCCGCCATCATCGCCGCTGCAAAATTATCACATCGCTACATCACCGATCGGCAGCTGCCGGATAAGGCCATTGATCTGGTGGACGAAGCGGCCAGCCAGATCCGCATGGAAATGGACTCCAAGCCGGAGGCGCTGGATCGCCTTGAGCGCCGGTTGATTCAGCTGAAAATCGAGCGGGAGGCGCTGAAAAAAGAAACCGACGCCGCTTCCAAAAAGCGCCTGGACGAGCTCTCGGCGGTGATCGCCAATGTCGAGCATGAATACGCCGACCTTGAAGAAATCTGGAATACCGAAAAAGCGGCGCTGCACGGCTCCCAGAAAATCAAAAGCAAACTTGAGCAGGCTCGTATTGACCTGGAAAGCGCCCGCCGTGCCGGTGATCTCGGCCGCATGTCCGAGTTGCAGTATGGCACCATCCCGGAACTGGAACGCCAGCTGGATATGGCCAGTCAGGCCGAAATGATGGAAATGACGCTGCTGCGCAACCGGGTCACCGAGGAGGAAATTGCCGAGATTGTGTCCAAGTGGACCGGCATCCCGGTGTCGAAAATGCTTGAAGGCGAGCGCGACAAACTGATGCGCATGGAAGAAGCGCTGCATGGCCGGGTGATTGGCCAGCATGAAGCGGTGGAGGCGGTATCCAACGCGGTGCGCCGTTCTCGTGCCGGCTTGTCGGATCCTAACCGACCGAACGGCTCCTTCCTGTTCCTGGGCCCCACCGGCGTGGGCAAAACCGAGCTGTGCAAGGCGCTGGCTTCATTCCTGTTTGACACCGATGAGGCCATGGTCCGCATCGATATGTCCGAGTTTATGGAAAAGCACTCGGTGGCCCGC
>JAWOAO010000160.1:0-11588 GCA_046498485.1 Marinobacter sp.
GCCGCTGCTGCGGCTGGTGGGGCAGGCCCTGGCCCGTGCAGCGCGGGACCTCACGTATGATCGCATCGCCGCGATCCCTTACGCCGCGCTGCCCATCGGGGTTGCCATGGCGCTGGAATTGGATCGCCCCATGATCTACCCTCGACGTGAGATGAAGGCGTACGGCACACGGCGGGCCGTCGAAGGCTCAGCTGTTCCTTGATCAGTTCAAGCGTTGCCAGAAAGCTGACCACCACACCCAGGCGCCCCTCTTCAAGGGTGAACAGACTTTCAAAGGTCACGAAACGATCCCCCTGCAGCACTGACAGAATGTGGGACATTCGCTCTCGGGTGGACAACCGCTCCCTCTCGACATGATGACTGGTAAAGAGGTCAGCTCGCTTAAGTACGCCATGAAGCGCGAACAGCAACTCTCTCATATCGACGTCCGGATGCGGCTGTGAAGAGGGCATTCTGGGCAGTGCCGCCGAGCCCGGGAATATATCCCGCTCCAGCCTGGGCATCTGATCAATGTCTTCCGCCGCCTTTTTGAACCTTTCATACTGCTGGAGCCTGCGGATAAGCTCGGCCCGGGGATCAAGCTCTTCGTCGTCGTCACCCTCCTGACGCGGCAGCAACATGCGTGACTTTATCTCCGCCAGGGTCGCTGCCATGACCAGATACTCCGCCGCCAATTCGAAGCGTATTGACTCTACCGCACCGATGTACTCCATGTACTGGCGGGTAATTTCGCTAACGTCGATAGCCAGAATATTCATGTTCTGGCGCCGGATCAGGTACAGCAGAAGATCCAGAGGCCCTTCAAACGCCTCCAGAAACACCGCGAGGGCATCCGGTGGAATATAGAGGTCTTTGGGCAGATCAACCAACGGTTTGCCCGATACCAGGGCAAACGGCGCCTGGACCCCGGGTTTCGGCGGGGCTTTGGCCAGTTCGTCAGTGTTGTCCGTCATGCCCTTCCCCACCCGTTTGACCACCTGAACTCAGCGGTAGCTGAGCCCCATAGCGGCGCGAACTTCTTCAAGTGTGTCACGGGCCGCATCACGGGCCTGTTCACGGCCTTCTTCAAGAATCGAGCGCACCACATCCGGATTTTTCTCGTACTCGCGTGCCCGCTCATGCAATGGCCGCTGCTCTTCAATGATCGCATCGATCAACGGCATTTTGCAGTCAAGACAACCGATACCGGCACTGCGACAACCTTTCTGCACCCATTCGCAGGTTTTTGCGTCTGAGTAAACCTTATGCATACCCCAAACCGGGCACTTTTCAGGCTCGCCCGGATCCGTGCGGCGAACCCGCTGGGGGTCGGTCTGCATGGTGCGGATTTTCCGGGACACGCTATCCGGCTCTTCTCGCAGCCCGATGTAATTATTGTAGGACTTGGACATCTTCTGACCGTCCAGGCCCGGCAGCTTGGAATCTGGCGTCAACAGCGGCTGAGGCTCCGGCAGGATCACCTTGCCGCCGCCTTCGATGTAGCCGTACAGGCGCTCGCGGTCACCCAACGAAATATTCTGCTGCTCTTTCAACAGTGCCCGGGCAGTTTCGAGGGCTTCGTTGTTGCCTTCTTCCTGGTAGCGTTTCTTCAGGTTACGGTACAGCTTGGCGTTTTTCTTGCCCATCTTGACGATGGCCGCCTCGGCATAATCTTCAAACCCCTGCTCCCGGCCATAGAGGTGATTAAAGCGCCGGGCGATTTCACGGGTAAATTCCACGTGAGACACCTGATCCGCGCCCACCGGCACCTTACCAGCGCGGTACATCAGGATGTCAGCGCTTTGCAGCAACGGATAACCCAGGAAACCATAGGTCGCCAGGTCTTTTTCGCGCAGCTTTTCCTGCTGATCTTTGTAGGTGGGAATGCGTTCGAGCCAGCCCAGCGGGGTAATCATCGACAGCAACAGGTGCAGCTCTGCGTGTTCCGGCACCTGAGACTGAATGAACATGGTGGAGGAACCCGGGTTAACACCGGCAGCCAGCCAGTCAATCACCATGTCCCAAACACTCTGCTCGATGCCGGAGGGGTCATCGTACTGGGTGGTTAACGCATGCCAGTCTGCCACGAAGAAGAAGCACTCATACTCGTGCTGGAGTTTCACCCAGTTTTTCAGCACACCGTGGTAGTGGCCGAGGTGAAGCTTGCCGGTCGGACGCATGCCGGACAAAACTCTTTGCTGGGAATCGACAGAACTCAAAGCACGAACTCCTTCTTTCTGTTTATAAGGTGCCTGATGTCGCCGCAAATTGCGGCCTCGGTAATCAGGCTGACCGGGCATTATAGTCTTAACGCCTGCCTGCGTTAAGCAAACACCGATAAAACCGTGTGCCCATAACGCAAAACCCCCGGAATTCTCTCGAATCCGGGGGTTTTGCTAAAGACCGTGAGCTGACTTACCAGCCAGTCACTTCCTTCAGCGCCTTGCCAATCTCGGCCAGGCTGCGCACAGTTTTTACACCGGCGTCATTCAAGGCAGCAAACTTCTCGTCTGCAGTACCCTTACCACCCGAGATGATGGCGCCAGCGTGGCCCATACGCTTGCCAGCAGGTGCAGTCACACCGGCAATGTAGGAAACCACTGGCTTGGTGACGTGCTCTTTGATGAACGCTGCCGCTTCTTCTTCAGCCGTGCCGCCGATTTCACCGATCATCACGATGGCCTCAGTCTGCGGATCTTCCTGCAGAAGCTTGAGGATATCGATGAAGTTGGAACCGGGGATCGGATCACCACCAATACCGACACAGGTAGACTGACCGTAGCCGTAATCCGTGGTCTGCTTGACCGCTTCATACGTCAGAGTGCCTGAACGGGACACGATACCGACTTTACCTGGCATGTGAATATGACCCGGCATGATGCCGATCTTGCACTCGCCCGGCGTGATCACGCCCGGACAGTTCGGGCCGATCATGCGCACGCCTTTGCGATCAACGTATTCTTTCGCATACAGCATGTCGATGGTCGGGATGCCTTCGGTGATGCACACAATCAGCTGGACACCAGCGTCTGCGGCTTCGATGATGGCATCTTTACAGAACGGAGCCGGCACGTAGATAACCGTCGCTTCCGCGCCGGTCTGCTCTACCGCTTCACGTACCGTGTTGAACACCGGCAGGCCCAGATGCTTGGTGCCGCCTTTGCCGGGGCTGACGCCACCGACCATTTTGGTGCCGTATTCGATCGCCTGCTCAGAGTGGAAAGTACCCTGCGCGCCGGTGAAGCCCTGGCAGATAACCTTGGTGTCTTTGTTAATCAGGATGCTCATTATTTACCCCCCGCGGCTTTAACGACTTGCTCTGCAGCATTCGCCAGACTGGTGGCGGCGATGATGTTCAGGCCACTTTCGGCGAGCGCTTTGGTACCCAGCTCAGCGTTATTGCCTTCCAGACGGACCACAACAGGCACCTTGACACCCACTTCTTTAACAGCGCCGATGATGCCCTCTGCGATCATGTCGCAACGAACGATGCCACCGAAGATGTTAACCAGAACCGCCTGAACCGCGTCGTCAGACAGGATGATTTTGAACGCTTCAGAAACGCGCTCTTTGGTAGCTCCGCCGCCAACATCCAGGAAGTTGGCAGGACGGCCACCGGACAGCTTGATGATGTCCATGGTACCCATGGCCAGACCCGCACCGTTAACCATACAACCGATGTTGCCTTCCAGAGCTACGTAGTTGAGCTCCCACTTGGCCGCTTCGGCTTCACGAGCGTCTTCCTGGGATGGATCGCGCATTTCCAGAATTCGCTTCTGGCGATAAAGCGCATTGCCGTCTACGCCGAGTTTGGCGTCCAGGCAGTGCAGATCGCCGTCCGGCGTAATAACCAGCGGGTTGATCTCAACCAGCGCCAGGTCGCACTCTTCGAACAGCTTGGCCAGGCCCATGAAAATCTTGGTGAACTGGCCGATTTGCTTGCCTTCAAGGCCCAGTTTGAAGGCCAGTTCGCGGCCCTGATACGGCTGCGCGCCAACCAGAGGATCAACCTCGGCTCTCAGGATTTTTTCCGGAGTCTCTTCGGCAACCTTTTCAATCTCGACACCACCTTCGGTGGACGCCATGAATACAATACGACGAGTGCCACGGTCAACCACTGCGCCCAGGTACAGTTCCTGGTCAATATCAGTGAGCGACTCAACCAGAATCTTGCTGACCGGCTGGCCGTTTTCGTCTGTCTGGTAGGTCACCAGATTCTTGCCCAACCACTTTTCAGCAAACTGACGGATTTCGTCTTTACTCTTGACCAGCTTGACACCGCCAGACTTGCCGCGACCGCCAGCGTGAACCTGGGCTTTTACAACCCAGGCGTCGCCGCCGATCTTGTCTGCCGCTGCTACGGCATCTTCCGGGGTATCACAGGCGAAACCCTGGGATACAGGCAAGCCATATTCAGCGAACAGCTGCTTGCCCTGATATTCGTGCAAATTCATAGTTAGTGTCCCGTCATTTGATGGAGGATAACCACGTACAGAAAAGAACCCGCCGGTACACCGTCCCTGGCCTACCCATTGCGAATTCGTTCTGGTGGGCGAGGGATCGCCTTTACCCACCGGTTACGCCGCCGGAAACCTGCCGTTATGATGGCAGCGGGGCGCCAGAAATGGCGCCCCGGATTCCGGTGTTGCGTTACTTCTTCTTGCGGCGGTTGGCGATGTGAATCGCACCACCAGCAACGGCCAGTGCTGCTTCGTGCACAGACTCGGACAGAGTCGGATGCGCAAAACAGGTCAGAGCCAGATCTTCTGCGCTGGCACCGAATTCCATGGCGATGACGCCCTGGGCAACGATTTCAGACGCCTGCGGGCCAACTACGTGGAAGCCCAGAATACGGTCGGTCTTCGCGTCTGCGATGATCTTGACCATACCACTGGCAACGTTTGCCGCCATGGCACGACCATTGGCCGCAAACGGGAAGGTGCCTACATTGTACTCTTCACCCGCTGCCTTCACTTCTTCCTCGGTCTTGCCAACCCAGGCAATTTCCGGCGCGGTATAGACGACGTTCGGGATGCAGTCATAATTGACTTGCGGCTTGTGGCCAGCGATACGCTCAGCAACCATCACGCCTTCTTCAGACGCTTTGTGTGCCAACATCGGACCGCGCACTACGTCGCCGACAGCCCAGACACCCGGGGCTTCGGTTTTGCAGGTGTCATCAACAAAAATAAAGCCGCGCTCGTCCAGCTTGACCCCGGAGTCTTCTGACAGCAAGCCATCCGTGTAAGGACGGCGACCAACTGCAACGATCAGTTTGTCGAACTTGGCTTCCTGCTTACCCTTGGCGTCTTCATAACTGACGTTAACCAGCTTACGCTTGACTTCCGCACCGGTCATGCGACCGCCAAGAATAATGTTCAGGCCCTGCTTCTGGAATTGCTTCAGTGCATCTTTGGCGATTTGCTGATCAACGCCCGGCAGGAACGTGTCCTGAGCCTCCAGAATAGTCACTTCTGACCCCAGCCGGGCCCACACGCTGCCAAGCTCCAGACCAATAACACCGGCACCGATAATACCGAGGCGCTTGGGCACTTCCGGGAATGACAGAGCGCCTTCTGAATCGACGATGTATTCACCGTCAAAAGGCGCAGGAGGAATCTGGATGGGTTTGGAGCCGCTGGCGATAATGACGTTTTCGGCTTCGTAGGTCTTGGCGTTGCCGTCTTTGTCCGTCACTTCAACCTTGCGACCGGCCAACAGCTTGCCGTGACCCTGAATGGACGTCACCCCGTTCGCCTTGAAAAGACCACCGATACCGCCAGTCAACTGGCTGACGATGCCGCTCTTCCTTGCCATCATCTTTTCGAGGTCAATTTTGAGGTCTTTGACGATGATGCCCTGCTTCTCATAGTCGTGGTTGGCCTCCTCAAATTTGTGGGAGATTTCCAGCAACGCCTTGGAGGGAATGCAGCCAATATTCAGGCAGGTACCGCCCAGAACCGTGCTTTTGCCATCTTCAGCAAGCCAGGACTCCACGCAGGCTGCTTTCAGACCCAACTGAGCGGCTTTAATAGCGGCTACGTAGCCACCCGGACCCGCACCAATGACAATGACGTCGTACTTATCAGACATAATTTATCCCGTTTTCTGATTCGTTAAGTGTCAGTTCACACGTCCAGCAGAATACGCGCCGGGTCTTCCAGCATTTCCTTAACCGCAACCAGGAACTGCACAGCTTCTTTACCATCAATCATACGGTGATCGTAAGACAGCGCCAGATACATCATGGGCTGGATTTCAACCTTGCCGTTCACCGCCATCGGACGTTCCTGGATCTTGTGCATGCCTAGAATGGCGGTCTGCGGCGGATTCAGGATAGGCGTGGAGATCAGGGATCCGAAAATACCGCCGTTGGTGATGGTGAAGGTACCACCGGTCATGTCGTCAATACCCAGCTTGCCACCTTTGGCCTTGGTGCCGTACTCGACAATCTTTTTCTCGATATCGGCCAGACCCAGCGCGTCGACATCACGAATCACCGGTACGACCAGGCCACGGTCAGTCGATACCGCCACGCCGATGTCCTGATAGCCGTGATACACCATATCGTTGCCGTCGATAGACGCGTTAACCGCCGGGAAACGCTTGAGCGCTTCGGTCGCCGCCTTGGCGAAGAACGACATGAAACCGAGTTTGATATCATGACGCTTCACAAAGCTGTCCTGGTACTGCTTGCGCAGTTCCATGATCGGCGCCATGTTGACTTCGTTGAAGGTGGTCAGCATCGCCGCCGTCTGCTGAGCTTCGACCAGTCGCTTGGCGATACTGGAACGCAGACGGGTCATCGGAACGCGTTTCTCCGGGCGCTCGCCCTGGGCAACGTTCACTTCCGGCATGGCGGCAGGCTTGGCCGCTGCCGGGGTAGCAGATTTGCTGCTGGCCACGTGGCTCTGCACATCTTCTTTGGTAACCCGGCCGTCTTTACCGGTGCCTTTGACGGCGCCCGGATCAACGCTGTTTTCTTCGGCCAGCTTGCGCGCTGCCGGGCTCAGGATGGCGTCACCTGAAGCCGCTTCTGATGCGACGTCTTGCTTCGGCGCTTCGGCCTTGGCTTCTGCTTTGCTTTCAGCCGGCCTGGATTCGCCCGCGGCGCCTTCCTTGAACCTGCCAATAACTTCGCCGCTTTCGCAAATGTCACCCTCACCTTTGAGGATTTCTTCAATGACACCATCAGCCGGGGCGACCACTTCGAGCACCACCTTGTCGGTTTCGATGTCGACAATGAGTTCGTCACGGGAGCAGGCTTCGCCCGGCTGCTTGTGCCAGGTCGCGACGGTGCCTTCGGCAACCGACTCAGGGAAAACAGGGGCTTTAATCTCAGTTGACATTACGGATCCTTAGTTCGGTAGCTCGTCAGATTTCGAACGCGTCGTTAACCAGCTTCTTTTGTTCTTCGATGTGCACAGACATGTGTCCACACGCTGGAGCAGCAGAAGCGTCACGACCGGCATACTGAAGGTAGAGTTTCGTGTTAAAGCGTTGCAGCGCATTACGCATATGATGCTGGCTGCAATACCAGGCACCCTGGTTCATCGGTTCTTCCTGACACCAGACCACATGCTTGAGCTTGGGGTACTGGGCCAGAAGTTCGTCCAGATCGTCACCCGGGAACGGGTACAACTGCTCGATGCGCACCAGGGCGACGTCATCACGCTCATCTGTTTTTTTCTTTTCCAGCAGATCGTAATAAACCTTGCCGCTGCACATAACGAGGCGAGTTACCTTCCTGGGATCGGAAGGCTCTTTCTCAGGCAACACCGTCTGGAACGTACCGGAGGTCAGATCATCAAGGCTGGAGATCGCTTCTTTGTGACGCAACAGGCTCTTCGGTGTAATCGCCACCAGGGGCTTACGCAGCGGCCGCTTGACCTGACGGCGCAGCATGTGGAACACCTGCGACGGCGTCGTGGGCACGCACACCTGGATATTTTGCTCAGCACACAGCTGCAGGAAGCGCTCCAACCGGGCTGAGCTGTGCTCAGGACCCTGGCCCTCATAACCGTGAGGCAGCAGCAGCGTCAGGCCACACAGTCGACCCCACTTATGCTCACCACTGGTCAGGAACTGATCGATAACCACCTGTGCACCGTTGGCGAAATCGCCAAACTGCGCTTCCCAAACAACCAACGCATCCGGCTTGGTGGTTGAATAGCCGTATTCAAACGCCATGACTGCTTCTTCAGACAGAAACGAGTCGTAGATATCGAACTGCGGCTGATCTTCAGACAGTTGTTGCAGAGAGATGTGCGTTGCACCGTCTTTCTGGTTATGCAGTACGGCATGGCGGTGCGAGAACGTACCACGGCCAATATCCTGACCGACAAGGCGGATCGGGTGGCCTTCATTGAGAAGCGTGGCGTACGCCATCATCTCGCCGTAACCCCAGTTCAGGGAGAGCGCACCAGCGGTCATCTTCTCTCGATCGTTAACGATCTTGGAAACCTGGCGCTGAACACTGAAACCTTCCGGCACCTGCGTCAGCAGTTTGCCCATTTTCTGAACCGTCTTCAACGCGACACTGGTCTTGCACTTGGCGGTCCATTCATGGCCAAGAAAAGGAACCCAGTCAACATACAGCTCTTTGTTCGGCTCCTTGACCAGAGACTTGACCACGTGCTCACCGTTATCCAGCGCGTCACGGTAATCCATTTCCATCTGTTTGGATTCTTCTTCGCTGATCACACCAGCTTCAATCAACTGCTCGGCGTAGATACCGCGAGTGGTTTTCAGTTTGCGGATTTTTTCGTACATCAGCGGCTGGGTTGCTGCCGGTTCGTCGGCCTCATTATGGCCGCGACGGCGGTAACAGACCAGATCAATCACCACATCGTTCTTGAATTCGTTGCGGTAGTCCATCGCCATCTGGGTCACAAACAGAACCGCTTCAGGATCGTCTGCGTTCACGTGCAGAATCGGCGCCTGAACCATTTTCGCCACATCCGTACAGTATTCTGTGGAGCGAGCGTCTTCCTGCTTGCTGGTGGTAAAGCCCACCTGATTGTTGATCACCAGATGAATGGTGCCGCCCACACCAAATCCGCGGGTCTGGGACATCTGGAAGGTTTCCATCACCACACCCTGACCGGCAAACGCCGCGTCACCATGCAGGACGACCGGCACCACTTTGCTACCATCATTGTCACCACGACGATCCTGGCGCGCGCGCACAGAGCCGACCACAACCGGGGAAACAATTTCGAGATGGGACGGGTTGAACGCCATAGCCAGATGGACTTCGCCACCGGAGGTCATCACGTTTGAAGAAAAACCCTGGTGGTATTTCACATCGCCGGAGCCGGACGCTGCGAGCTTCTTGCCCTCAAATTCATCAAACAGCTCTTTCGGGTTCTTGCCGAGCGTATTGATCAGAACGTTCAAGCGACCACGATGCGCCATGCCCAGAACAATCTCTTTGGCACCGTAGGAGCCGGCACGCTGGATCAATTCATCCAGACACGGAATCAGGCTCTCGCCCCCTTCCAGACCGAACCGCTTGACACCCGGATAACGGGAGCCCAGATATTTCTCAAGACCTTCGGCCGCCGTCAGGCGCTCCAAAAGATGCTTGCGGGTTGCCACCTCATACTCCGGGTGGGAGCGAACCGGCTCCATACGCTGCTGGAACCAGCGCTTGATGCGGGTATCAACCACATGCATGTATTCGGCGCCAATGCTCTTGCAGTATGTCTGACGCAAACCCTCGACAATGTCTCCGAGTTTCATGACTTCGGAGCCGAAATTCAGGGAACCGGTCTGAAATTCCAGATCAAGATCTGACTCGCCCAGCTCGTGGAAAGACGGATCAAGATCTTCAACAGGCTCACGCTGCCAGACGCCAAGGGGGTCGAGCTTTGATTCCTGGTGACCACGAAAACGGTAAGCGTTAATCAGCTGGAGAACCCGGATCTGTTTTTTGTCAGCATCGGCGGCGACACTGGCGGGCACGCCACCCTTGGCCAGAAAACGCTGATTACGGGAGATATGTCCAAACTGTTCGCGGATGGTTGAGTGAACGACGTCACGGCCATGATGGCCATCAACGCTGGGGAGTTTGTCAAAATAACTCCGCCACTCTTCAGGAATTGCGTTGGGATCTGTCAGGTAGGTTTCAAAAAGCTGTTCAACATAGGTCAGATTGCCACCTTGCAGGTGGGAAGTCTGCCATAACTGCTCCATCATGCTTTCGTGCATTTTGAATAGCTCACCTTGGGCTGGTGCGGGGGAGCGAGTATGGTGGTCCAGGGATAAATCTCAGTCAATACGGGATATTACGGCATGACTTTTGGACACCACACCCTGCAAGGATGTTTTCCGTCCCCAGTGATTTTTATACTCAGCGACACTGCCCGGCGCCCTGGATAAGGCAATCGAACAGCAAGCATAAGTTTGCACTCTGGCAAGACTTTTGCCTATAAGCCTTTGGTTGAAGGCCCCGCATAAGCGAGGCCTTCAGGGGGTGCAAACTGGTGCCAGAACACCAGTATAGCTGGTTCTGCAAAATTTTCCGATCAAGTCGCTCTTTGCAGCAGCAGGTTCCGGATGTGACCAATCGCCTTTGTGGGGTTCAGGCCCTTCGGACAAACGCTAACGCAGTTCATGATACCCCGGCAGCGGAACACGCTGAACGGGTCATCCAGGTTGGACAGACGCTCTGCCTGAGCAGTATCACGGCTGTCTGCCAGGAAGCGATAGGCCTGAAGCAGGCCCGACGGACCAATAAACTTGTCCGGGTTCCACCAGAACGACGGGCAAGCCGTGGAACAGCATGCGCACAAAATACACTCGTAGAGACCATCAAGCTTTTCACGGTCTTCCGGTGTCTGCAAACGCTCAATAGCGGGCGCCGGCTGATCGTTAACCAAGAACGGCATGACCTTTTCATACTGCTTGTAAAACAGGCTCATATCCACAACCAGATCACGAATGACCGGCAAGCCAGGCAGCGGGCGCAACACCAGCTTGTCTTTTTTGATCACCTGGGATATCGGCGTAATACACGCCAGGCCATTTTTACCGTTCATGTTCATGCCGTCAGAACCGCACACGCCTTCGCGGCATGAGCGCCGGTAAGACAGGGTGACGTCTTTTTCTTTCAGCAGATTGAGCACGTCCAGTACCATCAGGTCTTTACCTTTTGGCAGCTCAACCTCGATATCCTGCATGAATGGGGCGTTGTCTGCTTCCGGGTTGTAACGATAAAGGCTTACCAACATAGTCTTCGTCCCCTTAATACGACCGAGTCATCGGCTGGAATGTGTCGACAGTCTTCGGCGAGAAGTTAACATCCCGCTTGCCAACACGCTTGTCCAGCGGGAAGTAAAGCGAGTGCTTCAGCCAGTTCTCGTCGTCACGCTCAGTAAAGTCATTGCGGGCATGAGCACCGCGACTTTCCTTTCGCTCTACCGCGGATACGGCAGTGGCGTAGGCAACTTCGAACAGGTTATCCAGTTCCAGCGCCTCAATGCGCGCCGTATTGAACGCGTTACTGGTATCGTTCAGGCGGGTGTTGCGAACTCGCTCACCGATTTCATCCAGTATCTTCAGACCTTTATCCATGCTTTCGCCGTTGCGGAATACACCGAAATACA
>JAWOAO010000015.1:0-5154 GCA_046498485.1 Marinobacter sp.
ATCAGTAATGTCCCGGCAAATACCATAAACGCCAACAATGTCGCCCTTGATCGTGACCGGTAAGTTGACGATCTCCAGGGTGCAGGGCTTCCCGAATGCGTGAGTCCCCACGGTTTCGAAGGTGACGGCCTCGCCACTACGGGCTTTATTGAACGCCGCCAGGGTTTGCTCCCGGTAGTCGGGTTCAACGAAGCGGTTGAAGTGCCGGCCGGTCAGTTCTTGTTCTGAATAACCCATCATGCGCTGCATGGCGGTGTTACAGCTCTGGAAACGGCCCTCTGAGTCAAGCGTGCAGGCACCATCCGGATGGTTGTCGAATAAGGCCTGGTGCCATTCGGAAAGCGCCAGATGATCTTCAGCATCCCGGTTCCTGAGTACTGCCAGAGCCACTAACGCGGCGCCGCGGGCAAGGTTTCGTTGAGTACCTTCTTCAGTAGGGGCGGCGGGGTTGCGATAGTAAGTGGCGAAGGTGCCGAGAAGCTCGCCCTTGGCGGACAGGATCGGCATTGACCGGCATGCGCGTAAGCCCTCGGCTTCTGCAATGTCGTGATAGCCACTCCAGCGCGGGTCTTTCTGGATGTTGTCAGTAATGACAAGCTGCCTTGTGAAGGCCGCAGTGCCACAGGGCCCCTGATCGTCTGCAACGGGAATGTCCTGCATGGACCGGGTGTAACGTCCAGAAAAACGGGGGCTGGTAACCAGATTGAGGGTGTTCGTGCCAGCCACAAAGCGCATGATCGAGACCAGAGCCCCCGGCATCATCATGCCGATCCACTGGGCGATTGCGGTCAGGGATTCCTCTAGCGGGTGCTGACGAGCGATCAGCTCATGGATGTTCTGCTGGGCTTTCAGTAAAGAAAACTCATGGTTGCTCATGCTATGGCTCTGTGTTTGCAGGCGGATTGTCGAAAGGGGGAAAGGTCTTTTCGGTGACGACAGAGGAACTGCTAAAAACTTCTGATTCTCAATTGCCAGCGCGAGGATACTCTCCCTGGGCGTCAAAAAAATATGAACTTTTTTGCTACATGAATAAATCCGGGCGCCTGCCTGGCCCGTGATTCAGGAACGGGTCACTCTTCAAGGTGACCTCATTATGATGGGTCGGCACCATTATCCGGTACAGGTGTCGTCAGCTGTTCCCGCCAGTGCTTTACATGCACCTGGCCTTTGATGGCCTCGATCACTTCCAGAATCAGGGTGATCAGGGCCTCTTTCTCACCGTCTTCGGTCAGGCTTTCGCCGGGCTCCGGCAGGAAAACATTAACGATGTCTTCAATGAAGGCGTGGTTGGTGGATGAGGCCAGGTCGTCCAGGATCTGGTGAATCACATTGGCGACAATATCGCCGACGGCGTTTTCCAGAGTGTCCCGAATGGTGGGGCCTACCACCGGCAGGTACTTGAGGCGGGACAGTTCCAGGTTCTGCTTCAGGGCATTATCGACCCGGTTTTCCAGATACACCCGCAACGCCCCACGGTTGGGAATGTAGCCCTGCTGGGCAGCCTGGGCGACCCGATCGGAAAGCCAGTCCGAGAGCATACTGCGTCTCGGGTAAAGGATGTCGTTCTGGATTTTTTCCAGCAACGGTGAGCCGCGCTTCACCTCGTCCTGCACACCACTCAGAACCTTCAACACGATACGGTCAGACAGCTCCTCCATAAAGGCGTCGTAGTAAAACATGACGAACTGGTACAACCGGGTACTGGTAAAGTCGATGATCTTGTACTGGTGCAAACGGTAGATAATCGAAATAACCCGGAGCACCCGTAAAAAGCGCAGACTGCCAACCGGAACGCAGCCGACCAGGTCGTACCAGTGAATGAACGGGTAGAAATACCAGCGGTCATAAATTTTGGCTTTGATGGAATAGCCCCATCGCAGGAAGAACTCGGTGATGAAGATCGACACAAAAACCAGGTCGTAAAAAATGAAGTTTACATGCACCGGTTGGTAGGCCGCATTGACCGCGGGCAGGTGTTCGTTCAGCAGATTCTGGATCGCCACGAAGCTGTAGATCGAGTCCCAGATAATAAGGGAAAGATTGATGATCAGAAGACCCAGCATCAGAAAATCAATGATCAGCCAGATCATCTGATGGCTGGACTTGAGGTTGTCGCGGTTAATTCTGAGCATCCGGGCTTCCTGTCAATGGGTCGGAGACTTACCATAAGTCCCTGACAGGTTAGCCTGTTTTTGTTCAGAGAACGACTGTCAGGACAACCGGAGGGCAAGGATGATTCAGCGGATTTGTCCGGTCAGACGTAGAACGGCTTACCGGCTATCGGTAAACTCTCAATCCTGTCTCAGGGATTCATTACTCAACCCGGAAGGAAACCGATACACCCCATGTTTTTACCCGGACATCACCTTAAGAAAAGCCTGACGTGTCTCGGGTTTGTGGCGCTTGTTTACGCGTCCGGCAGTTACGGAAGTCAGGTAAGGGTGAACGTTGAAGGCGATCACAGCGATCTTCAGGATAATGCCCGGATTTTCGTGGGTGAGGTCGAGGGCCGAACCGCCGATGGCTTGCGGCGCTATGCGTCTACGGCGATGGCCCAGGTGGAGCAGGCCATTCGGGCGCTAGGCTATTACCATCCGGTGATCAATTGGGAGGTCGTGGAGTCTGCCGATGGTCTGGCAGAGCTGGTCCTGACCGTCGAGCCGGGAGAGCCTGTGACCATCCGTTCCCGGAATGTCCGGATTGAGGGCGCGGGGAGTGATGACCCGGAATTTGTAGGCCAGATACCCGCAAAACCGGCCGAGGGTGACGTGCTGCATCATGGTTTTTACAACGCCCTGCGCCAGTCTATTCAGAACCGGGCCAGTCGCCTGGGCTATTTCGACGGTGAGTTTGTAACCCGCCGGATGGAGGTTGACCCATCTGAAAACCTGGCGGACATTACCTTGCACTACCAAACCGGTGAGCGCTATCGCCTGGGTTCTGTCAACTTTCTGGAAGGTCACGAATTCGATCAGGACTTGCTCGACAGATTCGTGACGTTCGAGCCCGGTATTCCGTTTCATGCCGATGAAGTGGCCAAACTGAACAGAGATCTGTCCAACAGCGGATATTTTTCGGGCGTTGATATCGATGCCTCACCCAACCGTGGGGAGGAGGGTGTGATTCCGGTCGACATCGGACTGACACCGCGGCCACCGCGCTCCGTTGGTGCCGGTGTGGGCTTTTCGACCGACGTTGGCCCACGGCTTCGGGGCAACTGGCGAGAGCATTACACCAACCCCATGGGGCATCGGCGCGGCGCCGATACCGAGCTGTCGCAGCTGCGCCAGAATATCAGCGGCTGGTACGAGCTGCCTCTGGACCCGCCGATGACGGATTCGTTGCGGCTCGGGGCCGGTTACCAGCGCGAGCGCATCGAGGATGTGGAGTCTGAGCGGTTGACTCTGGGCCAGCAGTGGCGGCATCAACTGGATACCGGCTGGATGCAGGTGCTGTCGATTCGTTGGGAAGGTGAACGTTTTCGCATCGGCGAGGGCGAACGGAATAATTCCAGCCTGTTGCTGCCCGGGCTCAGTTACTCGAAGCTTCATGCGGACTCGCCGCTGGACCCGTCCCGGGGTTACCGGCTCCAGCTTGATCTGACCGGTGCCCACCGGGCCATCATCTCGGACGCGGATATTCTCCACGTCGATGTGCTGGCCCGAGGGCTTTACACTCTGGCAGACAACCATCGTTTTCTGACCCGTTTCATTTTTGGCGGCGTGGCTACCAACAACTTTGCCGATGTGCCACCGTCGCTGAGATTCTTTTCCGGTGGCGATCAAAGCGTCAGGGGTTATGGTTATGAAACCTTGTCGCCCCGTGATGACGACGGTGTCGCGATTGGTGGCCGCTATCAGTTGGTCGCCGGCGTGGAATACCAGTACGAGTTTGTCAGGAACTGGCGCATCGCCGCCTTCGTCGACGAAGGTAATGCCGTTGATGACGTTTTTGACCGGCTTGCCACCGGCGTTGGCATGGGTATTCGCTGGGTGAGCCCGGTTGGACCGCTCAGGCTGGATATCGCCAAGGGCCTGGACGAAGAGTTTGGTGGTGGCTGGCGCATTCACTTTTCCATGGGGCCTGAGCTGTGACCGATCAATCCCACGAGTCGCCCGAGAAAACTCAAGACGCGCCGCCGCGGCACAAAAAACCACTGCGCAGGCGTTGGTGGTTCTGGTTACTGATCCTGCTGGCAGTTGTCCTGCTGTTGCCGCTGGTGCTCATAGGGCTGATTCTGGCGGCTTTGCACACCGAGACGGGCACCGCATGGACCATTGACCAGGTTCCGGGTTTACAGACCGAGCAAGGCCAGGGTTCGTTACTCGGGCAGTGGCGGGCGGAGCGGTTGACCTGGCAGGGCTACGGTGTCGGCGTTGTGGTCGACGCCCCTGAGGTCGATTGGTCGCCCAGCTGCCTGTTCGAGAAAACCCTGTGCCTGGACACGCTCAAAGCCGACCGCATCGCGGTGACCCTCCAGCCCTCGGATACCGACGACGAGGCGGGTGGCGACATCAGTCTGCCGCGGGTGAATCTGCCCATTGCGGTGGTGGTCGGTGATGTTGCCCTTGGGCCTCTGACGGTTAATGACGGCGTGATCTGGGATCGTTTTGAGCTGAGCTCCCGCGCCTCGGGCTCGAGCCTGGATCTCGAGCATGTGCTGTATCAGCTGGACGACATCCGGGTGACTGCCAGCGGCCGGGCCGATATGCGGGGCGACTGGCCCCTTGATGTTGATGTGGATATCCGGCTGCCACCGCCCTCCGGCGACGACTGGCACCTGGCCGTCAATCTGGGCGGCAGCGCCAGGGATCTTCGGCTCAGCGGCACCAGCGCTGGCTATCTGGCGGCCCGGCTGCAGGGTAAGGTACAACCGCTCGACAGCCGCTTACCGGCGACCTTCAGGCTGAGCACCACCGCTCCGGGGCAGATAGTCAGCAGCGCGATTGAGCTGGTTTTTCGCGTGCGGGTCCTGCTCGAGCAGTCTATTGCAGGGGCGCTCACCGATCTGGCGATACGAGAGGGGATCAGCGCGTTGGAGCTGAGCCGCGCACCGCTGCACGGCTACAGCAATAAGCAGGGAGTCAGCATCCGGATGCCGCTATCAAGCTGCGTGCCATCGAAGGTGTGCGCCGCCGCCTGCTATGCGCACGA